>NZ_JBSRRO010000027.1:0-35142 GCF_055140965.1 Malaciobacter sp. | reverse complement strand
ATGCTTCTACCATTCCTTTTACAAAATCTTCTGGATGATAATACGAGATATATTGACAGGCTCCTGCGATACTGTCTATTATATCTTGCTCTTTTATAATATTCATATTAAACCTTTTTATTTATATATTAGATGATTGACTTTTAAAAAGCGACAATTATTAGATTAATATATCTATAAAAAATTATAACAATAAATATGGGATAAAAATAGGATTTTAATATATTTTTCTTTGCTTATTTTAAGATTATGAAATTGATATATTAAGAATAGTATTAGAAAAAGTTACGTAAAATCTCAAAGATTTACAAAAAGGCCACATATGAAGATTCTTACAATAATAGCATTATTACTAATATTAAATGAAACAAACTATGGTTTTTCTAGCTTTATAAATAAAAATAAAATAAAAAATATTCTTAAAAAAGAGTTTGATAATAAAATAGATTTAATCTCATACAAAACAGTGTACGCTCCATCAATTGTTCCTTTACCTCAAGATTTTAAATTTGTAATATTATATGATAAAAAAGAGGATTTTTATTTTACAATTGCACATGACTTTAGAGGCAAAAAAAAAGATTCAAGAGAAGATATCATAGAGAAAATAAAAAAGAGTATAAAAGATCAAATCAAGTATATAGACAATCTCAAAGAAAAAGCAAAAGTTTTTAAAAAATATTATAATAAAGAGTTTTTTATTATTTATGATGAAACTTATAGTAAAAATGTATTTATTACTTTTTTAGATATTAAAGATTTTGATAATACATATGTAATAAAAGAGTTTAACAAAATACAAAATTATTTAAAAGATAATCAAAAAGATATTGTAGAAATAATGCCCAAAAAATATACAAAATATTTTAAAGAACAAATATCAAAAAACTATTACTCACAACATGAAAAAACAGACCTTATAAAAGATTTAGACAAATCAAAAAAAGAAGAAGTTATCTATTCATCTGATACTTTAAACTCAATACTTTTTAGAACTTATTTTAAAATCTCTTATGAAACTTATGAAGATATGGAACATAGAGTAGTAAATAGTTATTTAATACATAAAGATAATCAAATGTCACAAGCAAGAGGTTATGCATTAGGTGCTCATGTTGAAAATCTTTATAAAAGAGCTCAAAATATAGATATTGATTTAGGTGTAAAAATGATAGAACTAATCAAAGATAAATATTTTAAAGAGTTTAATAAAGAGTTAAAGATTGATTTTTTAGATTCTCATTTAAATTGGGAAAAGAATATACTTAACATTGAAGTATATGATTTTTTAATAGATGAAAAAAAAGTCTTAAAAACTCACTATTTAAAATATGATTTCTTAACAAATCAATTTATTGAGCATAAAGATTAAATAAAAGGGACAAAATCCCTTTTAAAAACTTCTATTTACAATTTCTAAAAACTCTTTAGCAGTTTTAAATCCAACGATTTTAGCCTCTTTAATCTCTTTATTATTTTCATCCCAAAAGATTAATCCAGGAGGTCCAAAAATACCATATTTTTTTTGCATCAATTTATCATCAACACTATTTTTAGTAACATCTGCTTTTAAAAGAGTAAACTCTTGAAGTTTTTGCTTTACTTTTTCATCAGTAAAAGTTATCTCTTCTAACTCTTTACAAGCCACACACCAATCAGCGTAAAAATCAAGCATAACAGGTTTTGAAGACTCTTTTATAGCCATATTTAATTCATCTAAATTTTTAACATATTTCCATTTGATATCATTTATACTAGTTGATTTTGAAGTTGTTAAAGTAAGTTTATTAAGAGGTTTTAATATATCATTTGCACCACTTATTGCCCCAACAAAAGCAATAACACCATAAACTAATAAAATAATTGTAAATGTTCTTACTAAAATATGTTTATACATTTGTAAATATATTGATGCTCCAATTAATAAAAATGCCCATAAATACATAGTATATTGCGGTATTACACGCTCTAACATCCAAATTGCAATACCAAGCATCACAATACCAAAGATTTTAGAAACACTATCCATCCAACCACCTGGTTTTGGCATAAACTTACCAGCACCTACTCCTATTAATAGTAAAGGAAGTCCCATTCCAAAGCTAAGTACAAATAAAGCTAAACCACCAAGAACTGCATCTCCTGTTTGACCTATATAAACTAAAGCACCTGCTAATGGTGGAGCAACACAAGGACCTACAATTAAAGCAGATAAAAATCCCATAATTGCAATTCCTAATACTCCTTGTTTCTCTTTTCCCTCAGTTGTTTTGTTGATTTTGTTTTGAATAGCTTGAGGCAATTCTAATTTAAAATACCCAAACATAGAAAAAGCTAAAGCTACAAATATTAATGCAAAAACAACTAAAACATAAGGATTTTGAAGAGCTACTTGTAAGTTTGCACCAAACAAGCCTGCAACTACTCCTGCAATAGTGTATGCAAGTGCCATAAAAAAAACATATATAAAAGATAAGAAGAAACCTTTAAGTGGTGTTAATCTTTCATTATTACTAGCTTTTACAATTATTGATGAAAGTATAGGGATCATTGGAAAAACACAAGGTGTTAATGAAAGAAGTAATCCAAAGCCAAAAAATGTTGCTAATACTAAAAGAAAGTTTCCACTTGCTAATGTATTTGCAATAGAATCAGTCTCACTTAAAGCTTCTTTATTTTCTAAAGGCTTTATTTCTTTAACTTTTGAGACTGTTTTTGAATAAGTATATGTTTCACTCATAGGTGCATAACAAAGACCAGCTTTAGAACAACCTTGAAATTGAACTTCAACTTCATAACTATCTGCTTTTAATTTAGACTCTAAAAGATTCAAAGGAATTTTTATATTTTGATTTCCAAAATGAACTATAAACTCATCATATTCAACAGGTTTAGGAATATTCAATTCTTTTGTAATCTCTATTTTTTCAGGCTTTGTTATAAAAACCTTTAACATATTATCATATAAATAGATATCTTTTCCAAGTTCTATTTTAAAAGATATATTTTCATTATCTAATTCAAACTTTGTTTGAAAAGCTTCTTCAGGTGTTAAAAAATCATCATTTGAAGTTGCAAATAAAAAATTAAAACCTAAAAGAAATACTAAAAAGAGTTTTTGTAACATCAAATTTTCCTAAAAATAGTTTTTAACATTTAAATGTAGTTGAGATACTGTTTTTACCCCAACTTCTTTTTTTAAAAAAATTCCATTTTTAAAATAGACAGTTGTAGGAATTGTTCTTACCCCAAATTTTTGTGCTAATTGTGGTTGCTTATCTACATCAACTTTATAAATTATTACATCACTATTGTTTGAATTTTCAAAATCTTTCAAATTTTTAGACATTATCTTACATGGAGGACACCAAGTGGCATAAAAATCAACAATAGCATTTTTATTTTGAAGTTTTTCATCTATATTATCAGCAGTTAAATGTTCAGCTGAAAATAAAGATATAAAGCTAAAAAATAGAATCAAAATTATCTTCTTCATATAAGTTCCTTTAGAATTTTTAGTATTATAGTAAATATTTGTAAAGAGTTTGTTAATAAAAACTTGTATTTATAAAACTAACTTCTAATTTATAAGATTTATTAATATTTTCTTGTTAAAATTTTCTTTTTAAAAAGGCTAAAATATGCAAGATGAAGTAATAGATTTAATTCCTAGAAAAGTTGATTTAATGAATAAGGACAATATAGTTTTAATTGATATTAGAACTGATATTGAGTTTAAACAAACAGGCATTATAAAAAATTCACATAAACTTACATTTTTTGATATTTATGGAAATTATGACTTAGATGAATGGATGAAAAAATTTGAAAAATTAGTTACAAATAAAGACCAAACTTTTATTCTTATTTGTGCCCATGCAAATAGAACAAGAACCGTAGGTAATTATCTTGTAAGTTTAGGATATAAAAACTGTGCCCATTTACATGGAGGTATTGCACAATGGATTGAAGAGCAAAGAGAAACAGTTTTTAACTAGTTTATTACTCTTTTTCCCTCTTTCTTCCAAGCTTTAAAACCACCTTCTAAATAAAATACTTTTTTAAATCCTGCTTTTTTAAGCTCGTTTGCTAAGTTTTTTGATTTTTGACCATCTTTATCTATTAAAGCAAAACTTTGATTTGGACTTTTTATAACTTTTAAAAGTTTATATTTCCATCTTTTCATCTCTAAATCACTACTATTTTCGTAAGTAATCGTATATGAACTAGGAATTATACCTTTTTGAGTTTGTTCTTGTTTTGCTCTTATATCTATAATAATTGCTCTTTTAGAGAGAAATTTTTCTAAAGTTGTAGCATCAATTGATTTTGCACTATTTGCAAAAAGAGGAATAAAAGTAAGTAGTAAAATAACTATTTTCATGGAATATCCTTTGTTATAAAAATTATAACAAAAAATATTATAAATAAGAGATAATTTTTTTATTATCTCTTAAAATTTAAGCATTTTGTGCTTTTTTCTCTTGACTTACTTTTTGTAATACTTCAATTACATCATCAAGACTTCCATAAGGAATATGAGATTTCCACTCAATATCTTTACCATTTAAAGCAATACCAATACTTACTACATCAGAAGTCTCTTTTCCATATGGTTCAGTTATATTTGAAATAATTATTTTACCTTTTTTTGTTCCTGATAATTGAAGTGTTGCAATTTCCGTAGTTGTTGACATATCTATTCCTTTTTGTTTTCTTCATTTTGACAAAACTTAACTTTTAATTAAATTAAATTTCTTTGGGCTTAAATACTTAAAAGCTATTTATTAAACTATTTTATTTTAAAATACCTATTTTTTGTCCATATTTTACTTTTTGGTTTAGTAATTCTTCTAATTCAACACTATCTTTTTCCCAAACCATAACAACAGTTGAACCCATTTTAAAATAACCTAATGTTTGACCTTTTTTTACTTTTAAATCATCATATTTAATTACTTTTATATCTTTTGTATTACTATTTGTTTCTACACTTGGTTCAAAATCAAATACCATTTGACCTACATTTAAAGCTCCAACAAAAACCATATAAAAAATCTTATTATTTGAAAAACACTCTAAAATTACTCTTTCGTTTTGAACAAATAAATCAAGTTCTTTATTTAAGTATTTTAAATTAACAGGATAAAGCTTTCCTGGAACATGAATAAGTTTTTTAATTTCACAATCAATAGGTGCATGATACCTATGATACTCACTTGGAGCAAGATAAAAATTCATATATTTCCCATCTTTTACCATAGGAAAAGTATCAGTACAATAATAAGTAAGTAAATCTTCAACAGAATATTCCATGCCTTTTATTTGAAAAAGAGTCTCTTTATGCAAGCTTCCACACTGAGTAATAAAACTATCAGAAGGAGAGATAAAACTATTTTCCTCTTCATTAATCTCTCTTGGGATTGCCAATTCTCTTGTAAATAAATCAGTTAAAGATTTATAATACTTAGCATTTCTAAATTCACTCATATCAATTTTAAAAATTTTAACATATGTATTGTTAATAAATTTTTGAAAAAATGATGGGAACTCTTTTTTGGCAAACTTTCCAAAATATTGCGAAATCAAGTTTGTAATGTGCATTATTTTCCTTAATAATTCATTTAATTAGATATTCTATCAAAATATCACTTGATTTTTAAAATATTAATATAAATTTTTAATGTAAGATATTTTAGTGTATCTTTAAGTTAGTATTGCATTACTTAAATAAACAAATTATATATAAGGAAAATTTATATGCATAAAATAGTAGTTGCAAATCAATGTGGTTGTTTTAAAAGAAGTGACCTTGAGAATAATATTAGTTTTACTTCAAAAGATGATGCTCTTTTAAAAGCAATACAAATGAAAGAAAAAATGAATAGTGAGTTTTGTGGTAAACATGAATTTCAAGTTGAAGAGATGCAAAATAATTTTGTTATTTCATTTTTTACTCCTAAGAAAACTTCATGTTGCGGAGATGGATGTTGTAGCTAACAACTTCCATCTTAAACTTAATAAAATATCTTTAAAATTTAGATAAAATTATAAAAACTTTCAAAAAGAGCCTTTATGAATTTACAAAAAACTTTAAACTCTTCAATAAAAAGTATTTGGATAATACTAAAGCTTGTTATACCAATTTATATACTTGCTGAAATACTATTTTATTATAATACTTTAGCATATGTATCATTTTTAGTTGAACCATTTACTTCTATTTTAGGTTTACCAAAAGAGGCTGCATTATCAATAATTAGTGGAATGTTTTTAAATCTTTACGCAGCAGTTGCCTTTGCAGCTCCACTTGATATGAGTCCACAACAATGGACTGTTCTTGCAGTGTTTTTAGGTATTTGTCACTCACTTGTAGTTGAAAGTGTGATTATGAAAAAAATTGGTTTATCAAATACTTACTCTTATCTTCTAAGATTTATTGCAGGATTAATAGTTGCATATCTAACTACCTTTATTCCTGCTAATTATTTTATGTCAAATATAAATATTGAAGCTTTTGAAGAAAAAAGTTATGATAGTTTAATATCTTTACTTCAAATTTCAGCATATAATGCTTTTATCTTATCATTGAAAATTATTGCTTTAATTACTGCTTTAATTTTTATAATGGATTTTATAAAAACAAGAGATTTTATACAAAAAAGTGGGAAAAATATTAGTAAAAGTTTTTCAATCTTAGTTGGTGTATTTTTAGGAATAACATATGGGGCGGGTATATTAATAGAAGAAGCAAAAGGCACAAGTTTAAGTAAAAAAGATATTTTCTTTATTGGCACTTTTTTAATGATTTGCCATGCTATTATTGAAGATACTTTATTATTTGTAATTTTTGGAGCTGATTTTACTATTATAATTGCTATTAGAACAGTAGCTGCAATAATCATTTCTTATGCAATGTTATATTTCTTTGATAAAAAATATTCTAAAACTACAAAGCAAAGTATTTAGTTTAATACTTGCTTTGGAATAAGAATATATAATTTACCTTTTTCTTTCATTTTACCTGCATACTCAAATGCTTTATCACCAAATCCCCAAAAAAAGTCGGCTCTAATTTCCCCTTTAATCGCTCCTCCAACATCAGCAGCAACCATTAGTTTGTTTATATCCTCTTTTGTAACTGGATTTGAAGTTGAAATAAATACTGGCATACCTAAAGGAATATAGCTTCTATCAACAGCAAGATTTCTTTTTGAAGTAAGTTCAACACCTAATGCTCCTGTTGCACCTTGTTTTGATTCTCTAAAAAAGACATAACTTTCATTATGATTTAAAATCTCATCCATTTTATCTGGGTTTTTATCAAAATATGCTTTCATTCCTTGAATAGAAGCACTATTTCTATCAATAAATCCATTTTTTAACATATATTTTCCAACAGATTTATATCTTCTTCCATTTTGATTTGCATAACCTACATTTAAAATTGTTCCATCAGTTAATTTTACTTTACCAGAACCTTGTATATGAAGTAAAAAAAGTGCAAATTTATCATCAACATAACAAATAGCTTCTAAATTCTCATTTTCATGCTTTTCAAGTTGGGCTCTATTTTCATAAGGAACTAATTTATTTCCTTTTAATTTACCCCTTAATCTATATTTTTTAAGTTCTGGATAAACCTTACTTAAATCAACAGTAATCATATCTTTGGGAGTTTTATAAATTGGATATTTATAAGTATCATCTTTTGTTAGACTTCCATGAAGTAATGGTTCATAATAACCAGTTATTACACCTTCATCACTTCCTTTGTTATCTATTAGTTTATAAGCTTCAAAATTTGAGATAAAAAAGTCTCTTGCATTATTTTCATCATCTGCTTTTAAACAAACTTCTTTAAACATTTCATATCTTTTTGAACGTGTACAAGCTTTTTTAAATACTTCAAATGCATAATCTAAATCATCATTATAAAAGTCTTCAATATCATAAAAATTGACTTTTTCTAAAGATGCTTTTGAGATATCATCATACTTTTGATACTCTTTTACAGAACATCCAGTAAATATATAAATAGTAATTATAAAAATTAGTAGTTGTCTCAAAACTGCTCCTTTAATTTTGCAGTATTTTAACATCTTAAAGTAAATGTTTTATTACAAAAAATTATTGCCCTTGAGGATGAACCTCTTTTAAGCCACAGTGCTTGCATCTATATTCAAACTCTATAACTCCTTGACAACCATGATTTTTTAAAACTCTTTTTGTAATGGCTTCATTTTTAAAAGTAGTATTAGTTTTTTCATCAAAAAATGTTCTTGATTTTTCGCCACAACTTGGGCACTCACCTGAGTTTAGCTTTGATACTCGTTGATGTTTAGTTTTAAAGTAAAGTAATACAGAAAATATTACTAATAAAAAAGTAAGTAGTAAAAATATTAGTGTTTGCATAAGGGAAGTTACCTTCCCTTTGCAAGTGTAAAATTAAAATGCAAGATTATTCAACCTCAGCATCAATTACATCATCGTCATCTTTTTTAGCTTTTTTATTTGCTTGTGCACCACCTGCTTGTCCACCTTGAGCTTGTTGCTCTTTAGCGTACATAGCTTCTGCTAATTTGTGGCTTACTTCTGTTAAAGCTTTAACTTTCTCTTCAATTTGCTCTTTTGTTGCATTTTCATCTTTTAAAACTTCTTCTAAAGCTGCTGCTGCATCTACAATTTTTTGTTTCTCTTCTTCTGATACTGCACTTTCATTCTCTTCTAAAGTTTTTTTAGTTGAATGCAATAAAGAGTCAGCTTGATTTCTAACTTCAATTACTTCTTTTCTTTTTGCATCTGCTTCTTTATTTGATTCTGCTTCTTGTACCATTTTTTCAATCTCTTCATCACTTAATCCAGATGAACCAGAGATTGTAATTTTATTCTCTTTTCCAGTACCTTTATCTTTAGCACTTACATTTAATACACCATTTGCATCAATGTCAAATGTTACTTCAATTTGAGGCACACCTCTTGGAGCTGCTGGAATATCTGAAAGTTCAAACATACCTAAAGATTTGTTATCTTTTGCAAACTCTCTTTCACCTTGAGTTACATGAATTGATACAGCTGGTTGGTTATCTTCTGCTGTACTAAATACTTGAGATTTTTTAACAGGAATTGTTGTACCTTTCTCAATTAATTTAGTCATAACTCCACCTAAAGTTTCAATACCTAATGATAAAGGAGTTACATCTAATAATAGTACATCTTTTACATCTCCTTTTAATACACCAGCTTGAACAGCTGCACCTTTTGCAACTACTTCATCAGGGTTAACACCTTTATTTAAATCTTTTCCAAAATAGTTTTTAACAATTTCATTTGCTTTTGGTAATCTTGTTGATCCACCAACCATGATAATCTCTTGAATCTCATTTTTATCTAATCCTGCATCATCTAAAGCAGTTTTAATATGAGATAATGTTTCATTAATTAAATCTTCTGTCATAGACTCAAATTTAGCTCTTGTTAAAGATTTTACTAAGTGAACTGGTCCTGCATTACCCATTGAAATAAATGGTAAGTTAATCTCTGTTGATTCTGCTGAGCTTAACTCTTTTTTAGCATTTTCAGCTGCATCTTTTAATCTTTGTAATGCCATTTTGTCATTTTTAATGTCAAAACCATTTTCATCTTTAAACTCTTTTGCTAACCAATCAATAATTCTATTATCAAAGTCATCTCCACCTAAGAATGCATTACCATCAGTTGAAAGTACTTCAAATGTTCCATCACCAATTTCTAGAACTGTAACATCAAATGTACCACCACCTAAATCATATACAAGAACTTTTTCTTCACCTTTTTTATCAAGTCCATAAGCTAACGATGCAGCTGTTGGCTCATTGATAATTCTTAGTACATTAAGACCTGCAATTGTCCCTGCTTCTTGAGTTGCTTTTCTTTGTGCATCATTAAAGTATGCTGGTACTGTAATAACTGCATCAGTTACAGTTGTTCCTAAATACTCTTCTGCATCAGCTTTAAGTTTTCCTAAAATTTTTGCAGAAATTTCTTGAGGAGTATATACTTTATCTCCAATCTCAACTGCTGCTGCACCATTTCTATTTACAATTTTATATCCAACTTTTTCTTGTGCTTCTTTAGCATTTTCTTCTTCCATCATAAGACCCATAATTCTTTTGATAGAATAAATTGTTTTTTCTGGGTTTGTAATAGCTTGTCTTTTTGCAGGATCTCCTACTAAAACCTCACCTTTATCTGTAAATGCAACAATTGATGGTGTTGTATTTTTACCTTCTTTATTTGCAATTACTTTCGCTTCTCCACCTTCATAAACTGCCATACAAGAGTTTGTTGTACCTAAGTCAATTCCAATTACTTTACTCATTTTATTTCCTTATCAAGTTTTATTTTATTTTTAATAATTTTTCTAATTTATTTAGTTTTATGACATTTCGGTCAAACTTATCTATTTTTTACAAATAGAAACCATTGCTGGTCTTAGTAATCTCTCTTTATACTTATAACCTTTTTGTAGTTGTTGAACTATTTGTCCATCTTCATGCTCAGAACTATCAACTTGCATTACTGCATCATGGAAATTTGGATCAAACTCTCCACTTGTATCAATAGTACTAATTTCATGTTTTTCAAAAACTGTATAAAAGTTTTTGATTGTTAATTCAACACCTTCTTTTAATTTTTTAAGTAACTCTTCTGCTTTTAAATCTTTTGCAGACTCTTCTGCTGCTAGTGCCATTTCTAAAGTATCAATTGGTGTTAATAAATCTTTTGCAAACTTTTCACTTGCATAATCAATTGCTTGATACTTCTCTTTTTCTAATCGTTTTTTTATGTTTTCAAAATCTGCATGAACTCTTAAGTACTTATCTTCTGCTTCTTTTAACTTCTCTTCAAGTTCAGCTCTTACACTTTCTACAGTCTCTTCTTTAACCTCACTAGTAGCATTGTCTTCACAAGTTTGTTCTTCTTGATTTTCTACCACTTCTTGTTCTATTTCTTCTTTTTTTTCTTCGCTCAATTTTTACTCCTAAGACATACTAATTTGATTATAAAAATATTCATAATCTTTTGATAATTCGCCAACTATTAGCATTTTAGAATTATATCCTTTGATATTACACTCATGACAAATTGCAGTGTAACCAATTGGCAACAACTCTTCAAAATATAGACCCTCTTCACATTTATCTATAACTTCTCCATTTAAAAATGAATTAATAATAGTCTCATCAAAGTCATAGCTAAGAGCTAATCTTAAAAACTCTTTTGTATTATAAATTGAAAGATCTCTTTTTTTCACAAAATGTGAAATTTGTTCATAAAGCTCATAAGCACCAACATCTTTTGAAATTTTAAGTATATGGTTTATTTCTAAACCAATCATATCTTGCAAAAATCTGTAAAGTGCTGATGAGAACTTAATTGTAATTGGAAAATTATCAAACTCCAAGATCATATATTTATCTTGAATATTAATAATATTTACCAACTTATCATTTTTAAGTTCCTTTATAAACACAGTAAGACCAATACTTTGAGCCAAATACTCAATAGTTCTTAAATCAACAAAAGATAGTTTAAAATTTAGCTTACTATACCAATACTGCTTTAAAGCTTCTGTAGTTGGAGTTCTTCCACTACTTGCGTGCTCTTGGGCTAAATAACCCTCATCGCCTAACTTTTTAAAGTACCCTCTAATAGTAGCAGGCGAGTAAGCAATGTCATACATTGATTTTAACTGACTAGAACCAATAGGTTCACAGTGTTCAATATATGCTTTGATAATAGACTGTAATAAAAACTCTTTTTTATCAATCATTTAAAACCAATCTTTTGAATTTTAGCACTCATTATCTTGAACTGCTAAAGTATTATAACTTATTGAGTGTATATTTGTCAAGTACTTTTTGAGTCTTTTTTTATAAAAGTTTTTAAAGGAGTATTTTTTACTATTTATATAAATATTACTTCAATATCTTTGTCATTTTTTCAATATATACATAATATATACTTATATATCTTTATAAATATCTACTTATATTAATAAGCTAAGTTAACACTTAAAACCTTTATATAATAATAGTTTTGATAGAATTATCAAAAATTAATTATAAGGAAAATTTATGAAATATCAAGTTAGCACTTCTAAAACTTTAGAAGAGACTTATGATGCACTTCAAAAATCTATCAGTGAAAATAAATTTGGACTTCAACATACTCACAATGTACATGAAAAGCTTAAAGCAAAAGATGTTGAACTTGGAAGAAGATGTCTTATCTTAGATATTTGTCAACCACATATTGCTAAAGAGATTTTAGATATTGATCCAAGTGTTAGTTCAATTTTACCATGTAGCATCTCTATATATGAAGATGAGGGGAAAACAAATATATGTGTTGTTAAGCCATCATTTATATTCCCCCAACTAAATAAAAATTTAAAAGAGGTAATGCAAAGAGTAGAAAAAACTATTTTTAAAATAATAGATGAAGCTGCTTAAACGCTTAGTGTAAACTCATCATATAAATACTTAGGAAGTTTTTTTTCTAACTTTAAAGTTAAATTGATGGGTTTTTCACCCTCATACTTAATAGTATTTGCTAATCCTAAATATATAAAATTTTGAGTCTTTTTATCAACTGTTATATATTTTCTTACAAAAATATGAAGTTTAACTTTATGCTTGATATTTTCTATTAATTTTTCTCCATCACCTTTATTAATAGTTGCATTTGGTTTTGTTTGCCAAGAAAAAGTATCATTTGTAAAAAATATATTACTATACCTTTTACTTTTTATGGCATTTTGTTTATCTAAGTTTATAAATAAAAAGTAATCATTCTTATATTTTAACTGACCACTTCCTCGAAAAGAGCTATGAATTTTGTCTAAGTTGCAAAGTAATGCTATGTTTTTCATATTGTATTTTTCATATAATTTTAAAAATGGCAATCCATAATAAACTCTTGCAAACTCTTTTTCATACAATAAAATAGCATACTCTAAACTATTTTTTATAAGCTCTTTTTGTTTTTTTGTTTCTAAACATTTTTTAAAAACTTGAGTAACTTTTAAAACTTCATCTTCTAAATATACAACTTTTTCATATCTTTTTATTTGTGCACTATCAAAAAATTCTTGATTTAAATATCTAAAACTATGTTTTACTGTTTGTAAATCAACTTTTTCTTGATACTTCAAAACTTCATTTTGTGCAGTTTTTAAATCAATTGATTCATGATTTAAAAGATACTTTAATATTGCAAACTCATGGACTCTTTTTAGTTTTATATGTGAATCAATAAATCTAATAATTTTCAAAAAACTCAATGGAAATTCATTTTTTTGTTTTTGTACTCTTAATACAAATTCAATATAAGATTTACTCTCATCAATAAAATCTTTAGGATTAAGTGTTGTTTCGTAAACTATAAAGTCAATAAGTGTTGGAACTTTTTTAATATCATTTTTAAACTCAATAAACTGCTGTTTTAAATATCTAAAACTATTAAAGTTTTCTTCATCAAGTTGTTTTAAAACTCTTTTCTTTGAAATTTCATCCATATATATAAAGGTATTATTAGATATTGTTGCAAAGCTATTATTTAAAGCAAGTTTTATACTATCTTTGTCAATTACTTTATTTCCTAAAAGTGCAAAAGCTACTAAATAAGCTCTGTTGTGATTTCCAATAAAATCCAATACTGTTAAATACTCTTTATCTTCTGTTTTTCTAAGACCACGTCCTAGTTGTTGAATAAATACAGTTGATGAGCTTGTAGGCCTTAACATCAAAATAGTATTTATTTTTGGTATATCAACTCCTTCATTAAAAATATCTACACTAAAAATAACTTCTAAACTATCATCTTCATTTTCTAGTTTTTTAATAGCTATCTCTCTTTTTTCAACAAAATCGCTTCCAAAAAGAGTCATTGAGGGTATACCTGCTTTATTAAACTCATCATTCATATATTTTGCATGCTCTTTATTTACACAAAAAGCTAAAGCTTTTCTTTTTTTATTATCATGAGCATAAAATTTCATTTTTTCAATTATAAATTCAACTCTTTTATTTACACTTAATAGTTTTGCTAACTTTGAAAGGTCATCTAAGTTTGTATTTTCATAATCTATTACAATATCACTTATTCCAAAATAGTGAAAAGGTGCAATTAGTTTTTGCTCTAATGCCTCATTTAATCTTAAATCTATTGCAACATTATCATCAAAAACTTCATATATATTTTGTTTATCACTTCTATTTGGAGTTGCCGTTAAGCCTAAAGTAAATTTTGAATTAAAATATAAAAAAACTTTTTGAAAAGATTCACTTGTTATATGATGTGCTTCATCATAAATAATATAATCAAACTCATCTTTTTTGAAAAGTTTTAAATTTTTACTCATTGTTTGAATAGTTGCAAAAATATAATCATTATCAAGTTCTTTTTTATTTCCTGTAAAAAATCCAAAACTTTTTGATTTTATAATTTTTTCAAAACTAAATTGTGATGAAATCAAAATATTTTCCCTATGAGCTAAAAATAGAACCCTTTTAGCATCAAACTCTTTTACATCAAAAGCACTAAGGTATGTTTTACCTGTTCCTGTTGCACAAATTGCTATTGCTTTTTTTTGATTATTTTTTCTTAAATCTTTTAAATTTTTAAGAGCATTAATTTGCATACAATTTGCTTTTATCTCTTTTTCAAAAATAAATTTTTCATCTACTTTTACAAATCTTTGCTTTAAAAAGCTTTCATATGAGTTTAAAAATTTCTCATCTACATAATATGCTTGCTTAAATAAAAGATCAAACTCATTTAAAACATCAAGGGTAAAACTATCTTGTTTTTTACTTACTATTTTTAAATTCCACTCTATATTTGATTTAAATGCACTTGCAGTTATATTTGAAGAGCCTACAACTATTTTATAATCTTCTTCATACTCAAAAATATAAGCTTTACTATGAAATCCCTCATCACTACTATCAAACACTTTTAACTTTATATTATTAAACTCTTGAAGCTTTTTAAGTGCTTTTACTTCTGTAAAATTTAAATATGTTGATGTTAAGACTTTTCCTTTAACTGCTTTTTGTTCACACTTTTTTAAACTATCAAGTAAAAGTTGTAATCCACTATAATTTATAAAAGCAACATTAATATAAAAACTCTTACAAGAGTTAAAAAGAGTTGTTAAACAGTTATAAAAATTATCTGTTTTATTATTTACAATAAGTTTATTCATCTATTTAAAATCATCTTTATAAATGAAAAATAGAGTATAAATAAGAATTAGTACACTAATAAATAAAATAATTGTAAAATTCCATCCAAACAGTTGATAAAACATTGCAGGAACTACAGAACCCACTGCTCCTCCAATATAATAAAAAGTCAAATACATACCAGAAGTTAAAGATTTTTGTGACTCTTTTATTGAGTTTGCAATTCCTGTACTTACACTATGAATAGTAAACATACCAATACAAAAAACAAATAGCATAAAAAATACAAATAGCATATTATTACTAAAAAATGAAAAATTAACCAAAGTAAAAATTAAAGCCCCAACAAGTATTGCATTTGATTCTGTTTTTAAAAGTTTTATGATTTTTTTTGATAATAATGAGACAACAATACCCATTCCATAACCTAAATAAAGTAATCCAATTTGAGATTCTGTTGCATTTGGAATTAACTCTTTCATTCTAAATGGCAAAATATTAAGTAATCCTGCAAATACAAAAAAAGTAGTAAACATCAATAAATATATTAAAATAAATCTTCTATCTTTTAATATTTCTACAACATCACTTAATTTTGCTTTAGTAAGATTTGTATCTCCTTCAAAAGATAGCTTTTTAATAAAAAACAGTGCAAAAAATAGTGCAATTGATAAAGAGATAAATACAGCTCTCCATCCAAACTCTGTTGCAATAAATCCAGATATTACACGACCTACCATTCCCCCAAATACAGTTGCTGCAACATAAATTGCCATATTATATTTTACATTTTTTTTATCACTATTTGCTAAAATACTCATACATGAAGTTATAATAGCTGGAATTACTAATGATTCAATAACTCTAATTGTCAAAAACATCTCATAACTATTTGAGTAAGATAAAACAAGATTTGTTACAAGAAGTATCAAAGATGCAACAAAAAGCATTTTTTTAGGACAAATTGATTCTAAAATATACCCATAAATAATAGGTGCAATTGCAAGTGAAAACATAATTACAGCAGTAAATTGTGATGCTTGTACCATGTTAATATCAAACTCTTTGGCTAATAAAGGCTGTAATGGCTGGGTTGCATACATAATAGAGAATACTACTAAAATTACATATATAATTATCATAAGTTGTTGATTTTTCATTTTTAAATTATACCATAAGTAAAAATTTTATTTAAGTTTGCATAAATTTTACATATGTTACATTTTTATAATTATTGCAACTATTGTGCAATTAATATACAATTTTAACACTATTATTTATCATAAATATATTATAATACATTTATGATATAATAATTGTGTTGTGATTATGTCATTACAAACACATAAAAATCAAAAAGGAGAACATATGAAGAAGCTTGCTACAGCTGCTTTAGTAGGAGCATTAACTCTTCCAGCATTTGCTGCTGAGTTTATTACAATTGGTACAGGTGGTGTTACAGGAACTTATTATCCAACAGGTGGTGCTATTTGTAGACTTGTAAATCAATACAAAAAAGAGACTAAAATTAGATGTTCAGTAGAATCAACAGGTGGTTCTGTTTACAATGTAAACACTATTAAAAATGGTGAACTAGATTTTGGTATTGTACAATCTGATGTTGTTTATCAAGCATCAAAAGGTACAGGAAGATATCAAGGTGATGCAGTTAAAAAATTAAAGTCAGTTATGGCAATTTATCCTGAATTATTAACTTTGGTATCAAGAAAAGATGCAAATATAAACTCTTTAGCAGATGTTAAAGGAAAAAGAATAAATTTAGGTAATCCAGGTTCTGGAAATGAAGCTACTGCTTTAAATCTATTTAAAGCAAGTGGAATCAAAAAATCTGACTTAGAATTTGCTGGTGCTTTAAAAGCTTCTGAGATGCCAGATGCATTAAGAGATAACAAAATCGATGGTTATTTTTATATGGTTGGACATCCAACAGCTAATATTAAAGATGCTTCAAACTCTGTTGATGTAAAAATTGTTCCATTACAAGGAAGTAATGTAGATAAATTAATCAAAGAAAATCCTTATTTTGCAAAAGCAGATGTTCCAGCTGGAATTTATAAAGGCAATCCTGAGCCTACTCCTACATTTGGTGTAAAAGCAGTACTTGTAACTAGTGATGACGTAAGTGAAAAAGCTGTATATACAGTAGTTAAAGCAATTTTAGAAAATTTCGAAAAATTTAAAAAACTACACCCTGCATATGCAAACATTACAAAAAAATCATTACTTGATGGTTTAAGTGCTCCTTTACATGAAGGTGCTAAAAAATACTTCAAAGAAGCAGGTATTTTATAATATAGTTTTCGAAAGCGTAATGCTTTCGAAACAATATTGTCATATTTCATTTAATTCACATTTTTGTTTATTTTTACATGAAGTATGGCAATAACTCTAATTTACTAAGGTATTACTATGATAGAACGAGACAAACATCACACTCTTGATGAGCTTGAAGTCGAACAGGCAAAAGAAACGGAGAATATAGTTAATGATTTAGAAGGACAAAGAGTGTTTGGAACACAACACTTTGAGTTTTGGCTAATTTCTGCAATAGCTTTAGGATGGACACTATTTCAACTTTATATTGTAATAGAACCACTAAACTCTACAATTGCAAGATCAATACATTTAACATTTGCATTGGTATTATCATTTTTAATCTATCCTATGTTTAGAAAAGAGTATTTTCTAAAAAAAGTTAGATGGTTTGGTTACACATTTGCAACATTAGGACTTTGTACAGCTGGATATATAGCATTTTTTTATAATGATTTAGCATTAAGACCAGGTGATTATAATATAATTGATATTTCTGTTGCTCTTTTAGGTATTGTGATTTTAATAGAAGCAGGAAGAAGAGTATTAGGATTTGCATTAAGTTTAATAGCAATTATTTTCTTAGCTTATGATGTACTTGGGCCTTATATGCCTGAGCTGATTATTCATAAAGGTGCTAGTTTTAATAAACTTGCAGGACATATGTTTTTAACAACAGAGGGTATTTTTGGTGTTCCTTTAGGTGTTTCAACTGGTTTTGTATTTCTATTTGTACTTTTTGGTTCACTTTTAGATAAAGCAGGTGCAGGTGAATATTTTATTAATTTAGCATTTGCATTACTAGGAAGATTTAGAGGTGGTCCAGCTAAAGCATCAGTTGTGGCATCTGGATTTACAGGTATTATGAGTGGTTCATCAATAGCAAATACAGTAACAACTGGTACATTTACAATTCCATTGATGAAAAAAACAGGATTTAGGCCAGAACAAGCTGGTGCGGTTGAAGTTGCAGCATCTACAAATGGTCAACTTATGCCTCCTGTTATGGGTGCAGCTGCTTTTATTATTGCAGAGTTTTTAGCATTAAGTTATACTGATGTGATTTATGCTGCTTTTATTCCAGCTTTTGTTTCTTACTTTGCACTATTTTATATAGTTCATTTAGAGGCATTAAAATTAGGTTTAAAAGGTGCAAACCCAGAAGATTTACCTCCAAAACTACAAACATTTTTAAGAGGTATTCACTATTTAGTTCCAATTTTCTTTTTACTTTATACTTTAATGATTTTAAGAGAGAGTGCTGCAAGTGCTGCATTTAATGCAATTTCACTTTTATTATTACTAATGGTTGTACAACATCCATTTAGAGCAATTCTTTATAAACAAAAAATTACAAAAGAAGTTTGGGTTAGTGGTTTTATTGATATTTTAGCTGGATTTATAAGTGGAGCTAAAAATATGGTGCCAATTGCAGTTGCAACTGCCCTTGCTGGTATTGTAGTAGGTTCTATTACACTAACAGGTCTTGGACAAGTATTACTAGAAGTTATTGAGACAATCTCAGGTGGAAATATATTTATTATTCTTATCTTAGCAGCTATTGTATCACTTATTTTAGGAATGGGTTTACCAACAACTGCTAATTATATTGTTATGGCATCATTAACTGCACCAGTTATTTTAACACTTGCACAAGATAATGGATACTTAATTCCTGCAATTGCTGCGCATTTATTTGTATTTTATTTTGGTATATTAGCAGATGATACGCCACCTGTTGGTCTTGCAGCATATGCAGCAGCAGGTATTGCAAAATCTGATCCAATTAAAACAGGTATTCAAGGGTTTAAATATGATATTAGAACAGCAATTTTACCATTTATGTTCTTCTTTAACCCAGAGTTATTATTAATCTCAGGAGTTGATTCATTTAATCCATCAGATCCAAGTGGCTGGATTTGGATAACAGATCCACTTGAAGTAGTAATTATATTTGTAACTGCACTTATTGGTATGTTAGCATTCTCTTGTTTTACACAAGGATACTTTATAACATGGACAAATATTATAGAAAGATTTATATTTTTAGCTATTGTTCCTTTTATGTTTTTACCAAAAATTGTTGAAGCAAAACTTGCCTTACCAAGTCACTATATTTCATATTTAATTGGTTTAGCAATTTTCTTATTAATCTATTTTTTCCAAAAAGCAAAATTAAAAGCAAATAATACATCAAAATATGAAGTAGAATTATAAATAAAGTATCCATTTAGGATACTTTATTATATAGTTTACTCTCATCAAAAAGAGATTAAACTCTTTTTCTATTTTATAAAAGGTTTTTCAATTATATATCCATAACCTTTATGAGATATGATAAAATCATCATTTTTAACTTTATCTTTTAATCTTTTCATTACTGTTCTAAAAGCTGAGTCATTTGTATTAATATCATTCCAAACATGCTTTTTAAATGTTTCAACAGATACAACTTCACCAAAGTTATCAATAAGTACACTTAAAATTTCTGCTTCTTTTTTTGATAATTTAACTATTTTTTCTTGGTTATATAGTTTATTTGTTGATTTATTATATGTATAAGTTTTGTTGATTGTAATCAACTCTTCATCTACTTTTATTTTTCTATCAGCTATGACTTCATCTTTTGCTTTTTGAAGCATCTCCATCATATTGTCAATATTTAAAGGTTTTACAAAATATCCTAAAACTCTTAGGTTAATAAGTTTTAATAAATCATCTTCATTTTTATGAGCACTTACTATTATAAATCTTTGATTACTAACTAATTTTAATATATCATCAATCATTTCAATACCATTTTTATTTGGCATTTTTATATCTGTTAGGACTAAATCAAAAGATTTATTTAAAGAGTGGTTTTCTTGAAATTTTTGACTTCCCTCTTCTCCATCACAAGCAACAACTACCTCATCAAATATTGTATTTAAATAAAAAGACAAAGTCTTTCTAGCTAACTCTTCATCTTCTACTAATAAAACTCTTGTATTAAAAGCTTCCATTTTTTATCCCTATTTATAGTTAAACTTTATAATAACAAATTTGCTCTTTAAATTGGTAAAATTATTCTAAATTTAACCCCTTTATCTATATTTGTTACCTCAATTTTCCCATTCATATTCTTTTCTATAATTGTTTTTGCCATATAAAGTCCAATACCTGTTCCTTGGTCTTCAAATTTTGTTGTAAAATATGGTTCAAACATTCTTTCTAATATCTCTTGTTCAACTTCTCCACAATTATTTTTTAAAGTAACTTTTACATTATTTTCTATTTTTGTTACTCTTATTTGTATTATTGGATTAAAACTCTCTTGTTCAAGTTTTATAATTGCTGCTTCACTTGCATTATTTAATATATTAACTACAACTTGTTGAAATTCACTTTGATAACCATGTATTTTTACATCATCACCAATTACCTCAATATTAGCATTGGCTTTTTCTAGTTGTCCTTTAACAATTTTAATACAAGCTTCAATTGATTTTTTAATATCAAAAATCTCTTTATCTTTTGTTGGTTTGTAAAAATTTCTAAAATCATCAATTGTTTGAGACATATAATCAATTTGAACCTTTGCACTTTTAATTGAATCATGCAACTCCTCTTTTGTAAAGTTGCCATAATTATCTCTAATAAAATGTATTAATAGATTAATATTATTTAAAGGCTGCCTCCATTGATGAGCAATACTTCCAAGAACTTCACCCATAGAAGCTAGTTTACTTTGATGAGCTAGAAGTCTATCTTTCTCAACATTTTTCTCAACTTCATCTTCAATTTTTTGTTTAAGCTCTTCTTCTGTCATCTTCATTTTTGTAATATCATTGATATATCCATAAAGATGAGTTACTTTTCCAAAATGATCTTTTAATAAAATTGTTCTATTAAAAACCCATTTCGTATTGCCTTTTTTATCTTTTACTCTATAAATAATTGTAAAAAAGTAATCATCTCTTTCAATCGCTTTTTTTATTCTTTGTTTTAAAGGTTTTATATCATCTTCATGAATTACATCTATATAATTAATATTATAATTAAACTCTTGTGTTTCATAGCCATAAGAGTTAATACTTTTAGAAACATAATCTACACTTAAATTATCATCATTATTCCATTTAAAAATAACTATCTTGCCCATTTCAACAAGTAGTTCAACATTTTGTAATTCATTGGTTAACTTTTTGCTTTGATCTATATCCATAGACATCATAAGCATTCGATTTGATTTTTTTGTACTATTACTAAAAGCTTTTCCTCTTACAAAAACCCACTTGTAATTATTATCAAAAGTTCTTAATCTATATTCACATAAAAAATGATCTGTTTTACCTATTAGATGTTCATTAAATCGATAATTTACTTTTGGTCTATCATCAACATGAATCAAATCTAGCCAATCATCAAAGGTTTGAACCCTTCCTCTTTTATAACCAAACATTTCAAGCCATCTATTGGAAAAAAATATCTCTTTTGTATCAAGATTTATATCCCATAAACCATCATTTGAAGCAATAATTGCTAATTCATATCTTTCTTTCCATTTTTTATATAATGAATTTTTTGTTTCTAATCTTTTGTTATATCTATTAAATAGTGTATTTACAAACTTTGCAAAAGCAACAGATAAAAATATCATAAATAGTGCAATTAATATTATAACTGTAATAGAAACTGCAAGTTTTGTATGGTATTGATTATTTATTTGCTTTATTTGTTTATATATTTCAAAACTTTTCACTGCTACTAAAAATTGATATTTTCTAAAATTATAAGTTTCATCTTCTAGTTTTTCAAAATCTTTTTTAATATATTTTGAAAAATTAACTCTATCTTCTTCTAAAAGATTTTTTTCATCAATTTTATGAGCTTTATTATAATAGTTATAAACATATCCATTTTCATAATCATAAAACCATAAATATGCATTTTCATATGCTTTACTTTTAGAGACAATAGAGTTTTCTATTGTTTTTCTAGTTAAAGCTTGCATATCATCAATCTTTGAAAATGCTCCAATTATCCAGTTTTTAGATTCGATTTTTTGAAAATAACTAAGCCTAATATCTCTTTTTTGATTATCTAACCAATAAATTAGATTTTCATCGCCCATATAAATAATATTTCTTAGCATCTGTTTTTTAAAATAGTCTGTTTTCATTTTTGAGTTTGTTAAAGTTTGTAAATATGAGATTAGTTTTGCACCTTTTAATATCTCAAAACTATTTGAATTAAATACAACAAAATCTATATCTCTTTGTCTTTCTAAACTATTTAGTGCATTTTTAATATCATCAAACTTTACCTCATGGTTATTTGACTCTAAGGCTTTTATATGTCCATTTATCTCAAAAACACTTCTATTTAATCTATCTTCAATATCATCAAAACTAGCACTTGAATTATATTTTACATCACTAATATATGATTTTAAAATATTCTTTTTATTATATTTATCTTTTTGTATTAGTAATTCAATTTGATTACTTTTTTTATAATCTAACACAAGAGTTACTACAACTATTGATAAAGTAGCTATTATTAATACAAAAACTAAAGGAGTTAATATAATATGTTTTTTTATATCACTTAAAGTATTAAATCTTTTCTTTTTAAAAAACATCAATAATATACCTTTGCTAAATAGAGTCCATAAGGACTTGCTGGTGTTTTATGAATATGCTTTTGTTTATTTAATTGTAAAAGCAAATCTTCTTTTGTTAATTTACCTTCATTAATTTTAATTAAAAATCCTACCATAAGTCTAATTTGAGAACGCAAATATGAGTTTGCAACAAATTTAAAAACATATATATCTTTATATTTATAAAAACAAGCATCAAAAACCTCTTTTATAAACTTTTCTTTATCACTTCCTTTTTTATGAAAATATTCAAAATCATGAACTCCTATATATAGTTTTATTGCTTCTTTGATTTTTCTTTCATCTATATTTGGTACATGTATTATATATTTTGAATTAAAAGCTGTCACAGGTTTTGATGTAATAAGATATCTATAAACTCTTCTTTTTGCATGAAATCTTGAATGAAATTCATCACTTACAAAATCTACTTTATGCACTCTTATTGATAAAGGTAAATGTCTATTTAATATAGCTTTTAGTTTTTCTAAATCACTCCAATAAGATGGTAACACAGCATTGAACACTTGTCCAGTTGCATGTACATCCTTATCTGTTCTTCCACTTAAAACTATTTTTGTTTTTATATTTAAAGATATAAAAGCCTCTTGCAATTTGTTCTCAACACTCTTACCATTTGGTTGAATTTGAGAACCTTGATAAAGTGTACCATCATATGAAATAGTAAATTTTGTATTCATCTTAATATAGTTTTTTTGTTGTTTTTATATATAAATAATAAGTTCCCATAATCCAAATACTTGGAGCTACATATAAAGAGTGTAAATCAATATTTTTTGTAAGATATTTTGTAATTACATAATAAATTACAACTGCAATCAAAGATAAACCAATAGCTCTGTTTTTTTCATATCTTGGATTATAGTACCCAAATGCAATAACTAGAAAAAGTGAGATTAAAGGAAATAATGAAGTTAAAATAAAAAATGTAAAATCATCTATATTTGAATCATTTTGTAAAGAGTATTTCCAATAATTATATGAGTTTGTAAAAATAAAATCCTTTTTATTTACAATAGAATCATTTATATCCATAGTTTTATAATCAATTTGATTTAACTCTTCATCTCCTATATAAAATGCTTTACCCTCAATTAAAGTAAAATTCAAATCTCCATCTTTGTTATTTAAAACTGCTCTATTTGCTAAAATAAACTGATCTAAGCCCTCTTTTGTTTTAAATAGTCTAACATTTTCATAATTTTTGCCATCTTTTTTATCAATATATATTAACCAATCACCAAACTTTTGACCAAACTCAGATGCTTTAATATTAAAATTTGCCTCTTTTTTCTTTTTATCTAAAAAAGTACTCATTAAATAATCAGTTTTAGGAATTAAACCAACAGAGATTATTAATAAAGCAATAGATAATAAAAAAGTACTTGGAAAAAATATTTTTAAAATCTTCATAGGATTAAAACCAAAAGAAGTAATAACTATAAGTTCATACTCACTTGATAGTTTTGCCAATGTTATAACAAGTGAAATAAAAAATGAAATAGGAACAGTAAAAAATATAATTTTAGGAACTGAATATCCATACAATTTAAATAACTCAAATGCATCTATTGTAATAACTGATGTTAATGAAGCAATCTTTACTAAAAATATAATAGAAGTAATAAAATATAATCCTAAAAAAATAGGAAGAAATGAGATTGAAAGTTGTGAATAAAGATAACTTTTTATTTTCAAGTAAAAACCTTTGATGATATATTTATAAAAAATTCAAATAAAAATCCCATTACTAAAAATGGAATAAAGGGAATTTGACTATCTTTTTTTAAAAGAGTATTCAAAATAGATGGTATTATAGCAAAAATTCCTGCTAAAAATATAGCTATTACTCCTGCTTTTATTCCTAAAACTGCTCCAATTATTGCAATTATTGGAATATCGCCCTCCCCTAAAGCTTTTGCTTTACGCAAAGTATCATCTTTTATTAGTTTAGCTTTTATATTTTGAATATAAAATGTAATAATAAACTCTAATAAAACAAAAAAACCTGCAAAAATACAAGCATTTTCTAAACTTACCAAAAATTCATCTTTTGTTGCAAAGAATGCAACAATTAATGCAATTAAAAGTAAATAATCAGGTACTGCTTTATACTTTATATCAATAAAAGATAATACTATTAGTGTATAAAAAAGTATTATCAAATAAAAAAATTCAAAACTTAATGATACTTGTAAAAATAAAAAAAGAGTCAAAAAACCTGTTATTAACTCAACAAGAAAATACCTAAAAGAAATTTTATTTTTACAAGAACCACATTTAGCTTTTAAAAATATATATGAAATCAAAGGAATATTTTCAAAATATTTTATTTTCTTTCCACAACTTGGACAAAAAGAGGGTTTTAAAATGGATATTTGTTTAGGTAGTCTATAAATTAGTACATTTAAAAATGAACCAAATACCACTCCAAAAATAAAACTAAATGCCTCCAAATCTTCTCTCTCTATTTTGATAATCACTTATAATGTCATCAAGCTCATTTGTTGTAAATTCTGGCCAAAAAGTATTAACAAAAAACATCTCTGCATATGCATTTTGCCAAAGCAAATAATTAGATAATCTTATCTCTCCACTTGTTCTTATAAGTACATCTACATCAACTATACCAGCAGTATCTAAACAATTCTCAAAATTTTGTTTTGTTACTTCTAGATTTTGCTCATTTAATCTTCTTATGGCTCTTAAAATTTCATCTTGAGAACCATAATTTAATGCTAAAACTTGAGTTAATCCACTTGCATTTTTAGTTGCATTCTCGGTTTTTTTTATTATCTCTTGTAGTGATTTTGAAAATTTTGAGATATCTCCAATTGCTTTAAATCTTACATTATTATCTAAATATATATGAAGTTCATTTTTTAAATATTTCTCCAAAAGCTTCATTAAAAACTCGATTTCAAGTTTTGGTCTGCTCCAATTTTCAGTTGAAAAAGCATATAAAGTAAGATATTTTATACCTATATTGTTACAATGATTTGTAATTTCTCTTACAACTTTAGCACCCTCTTCGTGTCCAGCAGTTCTTTTTAAACCTCTTTCACTAGCCCATCTTCCATTGCCATCCATTATTATAGCAATATGCTTTGGTAACTCTTTTTTATTATTTGTATTCATCAAACTCTTTTTCTAGGCAATTTAAAAGCTTCATTGATACATCAAATTTAGAAGCAGAAAATGAGTATGATTTCTCTTTTAAGATAAGTTCAATACTATTATTATTTGAACCAAACATATTATCACTGTTTAAAATATTTAAGCAAACACCATCAAGAGATTTTTTTTCTAGCATATTTTTTGCATTTTCATTTGCTACTGTTTCATCCATTTCTGCTTTAAATCCAATTGACACAATATCATTTTTATTTAATGTACTTAAAATATCCATATTTTGCTTTAATTTCAAATCCCAAGTAGTTCCAAGTAACTCTTTTTTTAATTTTCCCTTTAAAAAAGAGCTTGGTACATAATCACTAACAGCAGCAGCCATAAATAAAAAAGGCTTTTTAAAAACTTCTTTTTCTTCACTATCATTTAATAAATTAGATTTTAAAGGTTCAGCTTTTTTTGCACTGTTTATACAATCTACTAAACATTCATACATTTCAAAACTACTTTTAACTTCAATAGTTTTTATTGCACTTGGCAAAGATTCATGACCTCTTGTACTTACTAAAGTTACATTTGCACCTTTTAAATACAAAGCAAGAGCTAAAGAAGAAGCCATTTTCCCAGAAGAGAAATTTGAAATATATCTTACATCGTCAATCTTTTCAATAGTTCCCCCGCCACTTAAAACAACATTTCTATTATTCCAATATTCATCTTTTAAAATCAATCGTGAAGTTGCATAAAAAATATCTTCTGGATTGGCCATAGCTCCATCACCAACATCCTTGCATGCTAACTCTTTAGTTTGTGTTTGAACCACTTCATAATTGCAAAGTTTTAGTCTTTTAATACTTTCTAAAGTAATAGGATTTTGTACCATATTTGTATTTGCAGCAGGACATAAAAGTTTATCTTTAGTATATGCAATTGCTGTTTGAGTTAATAAATTATCTGCAATTCCATTACTTAATTTATTGATTGTATTTACACTAGCAGGAGCTATAACAAATGCATCTGCCCACTTTCCAGTATCTATATGATTATATAAACTATTTTTATCCCAAGACTCGTTATTTTCATCCAAAATTTTATGTTGTGAAATAGCTTCAAAAGTTATTGGATTAATAAACCTTTTTGCTTCATTTGTCATAATAACTTTTACATTTGCACCAGCTTTAATATATAATCTTATTAACTCTAAAGCTTTATAAATTGCAATTGAACCTGTAACTGCAACTAATATATTTTTATCTTTTAATAACATGATTTACTTCTTAAAAAATTTATAAAAGTAGTTTTTGATTATTTTCATTGGAGCTCTTGTAATAGCAAGAGAACCTTTTGGAACATCTTTTGTAATACAAGCCCCAGCTGCTAAAATCACATCATCTTCTATGGTTACAGGAGCTACTAATTGAGTATCTGAACCAATAAAGACATTTTTTCCTACTTTTGTTTTATGTTTATTAACTCCATCATAATTACAAGTAATTGTTCCAGCACCAACATTTGTTCCAGTATCCATTTCACAATCACCCAAATAAGATAGATGACCTGCTTTTACACCATTTAAAATGGCTTTCTTTGTCTCTACAAAATTTCCAATATGAGTATCTTTTAAATAACTTTTAGGTCGAACTCTTGCCATTGGACCAATATCGGAATTTTCTAATATTGAGTCTTCAACTATTGAGTTTGTTTTAACTATTGAGTTTATAATTTTTGTATTACCTAATAAACAAACTCCATTTTCTATTATAGATTCACCCTCAATTTGAACCCCTTCTTCTATATAAATAGTTTCAGGAAGTCTCATAATAACACCATTTTGCATAAACTGCTTTTTGATTCTATTTTGGTGTATTACTTCAGCTGTTGATAACTCATATTTTGAGTTAACTCCTTTAAAGTTCTCTTCACTTACAACTAAAGGTTTTAGTGTTTTATTATCTTTTATTGCAAGCTCTATTAAATCAGTAATATAATACTCTTTTTGTGCATTATTGTTTGATAGAAGTGGTAAATATTGCTTTAAAAATGATGTTTGAAATTGATAAATTCCAGCATTTGCAGTTCTTACTTTTAACTCTTCTTCATTTGCATCTTTTTGTTCAACAATCTTTACAACTTTTTCATTTTTTAAAATTACTCTTCCATATCCTGTTGCATCTTCTAAATCTAATACTGACATAACAATTGTTGCATCTAAATCAAATTTTTTTAATTCACTTGCTTGTATTAATGGCATATCACCATTTAAAACCAAAGTCTTTTCATACTTTGGCTCTATATTCATAACAGCTCCACCCGTACCTGGATAGTTTTCATGATCTTGAATAACAAAATTTATATTGCTAAAATATTTTTCTATAGTTTGCTGTACTTTTGAAGCTTGATGGTATAAAATCACTGTAATATCATCACTTAGTTTTAATGCCTCTTTAATCGAGTAATAAAGCATTGGTTTTCCTGAAATTTCATGTAAAACCTTAGGTTTTTCAGATTTCATTCTTGTACCAGCACCAGCTGCAAGTATTATTATTGATAATTTATTCATATTTTTCCTTACTTTAAAGCTTCGTCAATTTCTGCTCTTAGATTTTTTATTACTTGTTTTATTGCACTAAGCATTTTAGGATCTGTTATATTTCCATTTAATAGTTTTGCTAAATTCTTTTCTCTTTCTTTAAAAAATTGTGCAACTGAACGACTTTTTTTATTGTGGTTATACATCAATACACCAGAAGCTATTAAAATAACAACTAATTTTGTATGACCCAAAATTGCTGCATAGTTTAAAATAGTAAATCCTGCATAATCAACTGCATTTATATCAGCACCTGCTGCAATTAAAAGTCTTGCAATTTTAAAGTTTCCTTTCCATTGAGTATGATGCAGTGCAGTTCTTCCTTGCCTATCTTTTATATTTAAATCTGCTTTTTTTGATAAAAGCTTTTCTACCACTTCAATATCATCTGCAATAACTGCTTTGTGATAAACAGTTCTTCCCTCTTTATCTCTAATATTAACATCAATTCTAAACTTCAATAAAAAGACTAATTTTTCTAAAAATTGCTCTTTATTTCTAATACTTTTAACTTTCAAACCATGATCAACAAGCAATGTTAAAGGAGTATCTCCATTATCATCCATGATATTTGCATTTGCCCCTGAATTAAAAAGAAGTTTAATCAAAGGAAGATTATTTTGTATTATCAAATCAAAAATCGTAGTTCTTCCATTTGATCTTTGTTTGTTTAATTTTGGTCTATAGCTTATAACTCTTTTTAAAAGTGTAAAATAATCTTCTTCATCATCAATATCTAAATATCTTCTTGAAATAGGTTTTTTGTTATTGTGTTGAACCAGAATTATTTCACAAAGTTCATCAACAACTGTTCTTTCTAAAATATCTCTATGATCTATATCAGCGCCCTTTGTCAATAAATATTCAACCATTTCAATATTTTTCATTCCATCAAAAACAGCTTCAAATAAAACTGTTCTTCCATTTTTGTCTTCTGAGTTTATATCCGCTCCTGAAGCTAATAAAAAATCGATTGTGTCATAATTTTTTCTTAGTACTTCTTTGTATAAAACTGTTTTACCTTTACTATCAACTCTATTTACTGCTAAACCATTCTCTATTAAAACAGATGTAAGCTTTAAATAGTTTCTTTCTTTATTTGCTAATTTATATTTTCCTTCAACTTTTTCTTTAGGATTTTTTAATATTTCTAATATTTTTAATATTTCATCTAAAATTGTTTCATTATTTATATTTTTTATATTTAATTTTATACCTTTTTCTAAAAGCAACTCTATAACTTCAATATTTGAAGCTCCCATAACAACAGCATTAAAAAGTACATTCTCTCTATTTTCATCAGTTACATGAATATCTACACCATTAATAATTAAAAATTTTGCAACTTCTGGTTTCTCTTTTAAAACAGCTAAAAAAAGTGCTGTTTGTTCATTTTCATCAACAGCATCAGGGTTTTCAATATTATTTAAAACTTCTCTTATAATCTTTAGATTTTCACCCTCAACAGCATCAAAAAGTACTGTTCTTCCATATGTATCTTTAATATTTAAATTTGGTTTATGTGCTAGTAAAATCTCAAATACTCTATGATTTCCCTCTAAAGCAACATCTTGTAAAATTGTTCTTCCAGAAGAGTTTATATAATCTATTGAAGCACCATTATCAAGTAAAAATCTAATCATTACTCCATCACCACGCTCAACAGCTTCACTTAAAACTGTTTTACCATACATATCTTCATGATTTATATCAATTTTATTTTTAAGTAAAATTCTTATGGCTTCAATTCTTTTTTTCTTTACTAAAGGGAATAATAATGTCTGATCTTTATCATTTAATCTATGGATATCTGCACCATTGTCTATTAGTTTTTGAACTTTTTCTACATTTAAATAGTTTTTAAGTAGCTCTTTTTGAAAGTTTTCAGTAACATCTTGTTTAAATAAGTTCAACATTAAGCTTAAATCCTTGGATTATTATAATAATTTAGATATTTTAACAAATTATTCATTAAAATCTTTTTCTACGTCTTGGTGGAAATTTATTTGAAAACTTTTTATTATTATTTTCTCTTTCATCCTTTAAATTAAGCTTTAAAGATTTCTCTATAAAACTATTAAAACTGGCTCTTGAAATACTAGCTTTGACACTATCAGGAAAAAGTTTTGGAAACTTATATGAAAGCCATAAATAAAGAGATATTTTTTTCACTTCATCTTCAACTAAAAGTAAATCTCGCTGTGTTATGGCTTTTTTAGGCAAAGTTATTGAGGGTTTATATCTTACTACTTTATTTTTAATTACAGCTGCAATATATGCATCATAAGCTTGTAAAATAATTGGAGATTTTACAGTAACAGGCGCTTGAGAAAGCATATATTTATCTTCCAATTTTAAATTATTTTTTTGATCTAAAATTTTTGATGTAGTAAGCATTGAGCCAATATTTGATGCAATAAAAGGACCATCAAAATACATATTATCAAGGAAAAATTTTAATATTTTTTGTAAAGATTTTGTTTTAATATGAGCACTTAATCCCTCAAGTTGTTGTGCACTGATTTTTACTTTAAAAGGTGGTTTTATAGTTTTAACAGGTTTTACATACTCTTTGTGTAAATGTTTTAAAGTTTCTCTTGAAGTAGCACCTATAAATCCTTCTTCATGATGTCCATATCTACCTGCTCTTCCTGCTATTTGAACGATTTCATTTACATTTATTCCTCTTCTTGATATTCCATCAAATTTTTTATGATTTGTAAAAAGTATAGTCTTAATAGGTAAATTCAATCCCATTGCAATTGCATCAGTTGCAATTAAAATATCACTTTGCTTTTCTCTAAATCTTCGTGCTTCATCTCTTCTAACTTCTGGAGATAAGTTTCCATATATAACTGAAACCTTATGATATTTTTGTAGTTTTTGTTTCAGTTTTAATACATCATTTCTACTAAATGCAATCAAAGCTGTTTGAGGTTCAAGCTCTTTTAATAAAGTATGTTTTTCCATTAAATGAAGTTCATTTTTTCTTTTAAATTTTACTATTTCTAAATCTTCATCTAAATATTGTGCAAGTTTTTTCACTGCATCTAGTGCATTAACTGAACCTGTCATTATAATCTGTTTTGCAGGACATCCAATAATTGCATTTACCCATGCCCAACCTCTTTCATCGTCATCTAACATTTGAACTTCATCAATAATTGCTAAATCTACATCCAAATCAAAATCAATCATCTCAATTGTTGAACAAACATGTGAAGCATCTTCATCAAAAATTTGTTCTTCTCCTGTGATTAAAGATGCTTCAAGATTTGAAGATTTTAAATCCTCATAACCCTCAAGTGCCAAAAGCCTCAAAGGTGCAAGATAAAGACCACTATTTGATTGTTTTAATTTTTGCATTGCACTATATGTTTTACCTGAGTTTGTAGGACCAACAAAGAATTTTAATTTTCTATTTAAACTTCTTGCCAAAGGAAATTGAGATTTTAAATCACAATTTAATAAATTTTGTAACTGTTTTTGAAGTATATCTTTCATGGGCGTATTATATTGATTTTTATATAATATAGTATTAAAAATTATAAGGTAATTTAATGAAATGTATATATTTTGGAAAATGTGCTAGTTGTACTTTGTATGACAAATCATACGAAGAACAACTTCAACATAAAGTCAATATAGAAAAAAACAGATTTAAAGATTTGACTAACATTGAGTTTGATGTTATAAAAAGTAAAGATAAAAACTTTAGAAATAGAGCAGAATTTAGAATTTGGAAAAATTTTAAAGATAAAGAAAATATAACAATAAACTATGCTATGAATGATTTTGATAAAAATACACTAGAAATAAAATCATGTGAAATCGTAAGTGAAGATATCTCAAAGCTTATGCCAAAACTATTAGATGAGTTACAAAGTGATGAAACACTTAAATATAAACTTTTTGCATGTGAATTTTTAAACTCGACAAAAGGTGATACTCTTATTACTTTAATCTATCATAAAAAGTTAGAAGATGAATGGATTAGCAAAGCAAAACTTTTAGAAAAAAAGTTAAACATAAAAATTATTGGAAGAAGTAGAAAACAAAAAGTTGTTTTAAGTAAAGATTATATTGAAGAAGAACTAAAAATAAACAATAAAAGCTTCTTTTTTGAATATAAAGAGGGTGGATTTACACAACCAAATAGTTATGTAAATGTAAAAATGATTGAATGGGTTTTAGATAAACTTGAAGTAAGCAATAAAGATTTGTGTGAGCTTTACTGTGGAGGGGGAAACTTTACAATACCTCTATCTACTAAATTTAAAAATGTTTTAGCAACAGAAATATCAAAAACATCAATAAAATCAGCTTTAAAAAATTGTCAATTAAACTCTATATCAAATATCGATTTTATTAGAATGAGCAGTGAAGAGTTCGTAGAAGCTTTAGAAGAAAAAAGAGAGTTTAGAAGATTAAAAGATATTGATTTAAAATCTTATAATTTTTCAACAATTTTTGTTGATCCACCAAGAGCAGGACTTGATGAAACAACTAGAAAATTAGTATCAGATTTTGAAAAAATAGTCTATATTTCATGTAATCCAGAAACCTTACATAGAGATTTAAAAGAGCTTACAAAAACACATAAAATTGATGATTTTGCTTTATTTGACCAGTTTTCTTATACAAACCACATAGAAAGCGCAGTTGTATTAAACAAATTTTAACTTTAGCTTAGCTAAAATTTAAGTAATTATGAAAGTATTAACAAAGGGTAAAATATGAGAATTAATACAAACACTGCTTCACTTATGGCACAAGAAGCAAACAGTAATACAAATAAAGCATTAACTAACTCTTTAGAGAAGCTAAGTACAGGGCTTAGAATCAATAAAGCAAGTGATGATGCATCAGGACTTGCAATTGCTGATAAACTAAGAACACAAGCTAGTTCACTAGGACAATCAATTTCAAATGGAAACTCAGCAATTTCTTTAACACAAATTGCTGATAAAGCAATGGCTGAACAATCAAATATATTAGATATTATTAAAACTAAACTTATTCAAGCATCAACAGATACTACTTCTCAAGAAGGTAGAAAATCTATTGGTAAAGATATTGATAAACTATTAGTTCAATTAGATAATATTTCAAAACAAACAAACTATAATGGTACATCACTACTACAAGGTGCTTCTGGTGGTGCGGCTGCAGTTAAATTAACTTTTCAAATGGGTGAAAGTGTAAATGATACAATCTCTACAACTTCTGGAGTTAGAGCAAATGTATCTGGATTAACATTGGAAGCTTTAAAATCAGCTGCTGCTTCTGGAACATCAGCTGCGTTTGATGCAGATGACTCAAGAGCATTCTTAGATGATATTGATAGTGCACTAAACACACTAAATGGATGGAGAGCAGATTTTGGTTCTACTCAAAACCAATTAGAATCAGCAGTAAGAAATCAAATGACTCAGCAAACAAATATCAAAGCTGCAGAATCAGTTATTAGAGATGTTGATTATGCAGAAGAGAGTGCAACTTTTAATAAACAAAATATTATTGCACAAGCTGGTACTTATGCTATGAGTCAAGCTAATAATGTTCAACAAAATGTTTTAAGATTATTACAATAATTTTTTATTTTTATTTCTTTAAACCCTGTTAATCTTCTAAAACTACCATTTTATAGGCTCATAGAATACTCTGGGTCTTTTTTTATACTTCTTTCAATTTAAGCTAATATTAAGAATTGGTGTGTCATAATACTTTCATAACTTGAAAAGGAGAATTTAAAAATGCAATCAACAAACTCAATACCAGAAAACATTTTAAAGATCCAAAAGAAGTTATGTACTTTTGAAAAAGGTTCAAGAAACTACAAAAAGTATAGCAAGATATTACAAAAGCATATTAAGAAAAATAATATGAAAAAAAGAGTAAATAGCAATATCAAAACAATAGAGGCTATTGCAAAAATTAGTAGTCAAAAAAATTAATAAAATGTATAGGTATCAATGGATGCCAAAGAGTTAGACTCTATGCTTGGTAAAACAAGAAGTTCTATAGGCACCCAAATACTGGGGTAAATCTTTTTATCATATAAAGGATTTATTATGAGAATTAATACAAATGCAGCTTCACTTGTAGCACAAGAAGCAGCAACAAACACAAATAAAAACTTAAGTTCTTCATTAGAAAAATTAAGTACAGGTCTTAGAATCAATAAAGCA
>NZ_JBSRRO010000026.1:0-36383 GCF_055140965.1 Malaciobacter sp. | reverse complement strand
GAATATCTCTTGCAATGTTCTTTTAAAATTCAGTGTTAATAAACTATTGCCTTTTTTTTATTTGCCTTTTTTTAAGCTATTCTTTATAGGATTGCTTAAAATCTAATAACTATATTTAATTATTAGATTTTAGCAGTTCTTTGTAAAGTTAGTGTTTACTAAAGAAGTTTTTTCATATGGTTTTTAATAATTACTGGAACAAAAAACATTGATACTATATATGAAATTAATGTTCCACCAATAAGTGCAACTCCTAAACCTCCAAAAACAGCATCACTTGCAAGTAGTGATGAGGCAAATACCATAGTTAAAACTGTAAGTATAATAGGTTTTGATCTTGTTGCTGTTGCTTTTGCAATTGCTTTATTTATTGACATATTTTGCTCAATTATTAACTGTTTTGAAAAGTCAATAATTAGTGTTGAGTTTCTTGAATTTATTCCTATTAAACCAATAAAACCAATTAATGATGTTGCAGTTAAATAAAAAGTATCTTGAGTAAATATGTCCATAATAATATGTGCTAAAATAACTCCAATAATAGATATAAAACTTGCAAGTACAATACCTCCTGAAATAGCAAAACTTTTATAATAAATAACCATTAAAAAGAATATTAAAATTAGTGCAATAATAAATGCAGTTCCCAAATCTTTGAAAGTATCAAGGGTTACTTTAAGTTCACCATCAAATATTAAATCAAACTTTTCATTTGTATTCTTATTAATAAATGAGAGGTTTAACATATCTGTTTTTATTACTTTATAATCACTACTTAATTGTTTAATCATTTGTGTTCTAGCTTCTAATAAAGGATAAATTTGACTATCTTTATTTGTCTCTGCTATCACATTTATCATCTTTTTTAAATTTTTAGATGTTAATTCTGGTTCTTTAACACTTTTTCTTACCCTTACAAGTTCTGAGACACTAATCATTTGATTATATTGATTTTTTAATTTTAAATTTTTTAATCTATTTTTTAATGATTGTTCTGTTTTTTCATTTATAAGTCTTGTATCATCTAATCTTAGAAAAATTGGTATTTGATTTTGTGCATGATTGTCATTTACTATTGAAATAGGCATTCCCTCGTATGCAAGATAAACTATTTGTTTTATTTGTTCTAAATCAATACCACTTTTTTTAATCTTATCATTATCTAAAATCAACTCATACTTTGCGTAATCTTTACTTGCCATCACATCAATATCTACAAGGGTTTTTTGTGCTTTAAAAATTTTTGCAATTTTGTAAGCAAAATCTCTTTGTGAATTGAAGTTTTCACCACCGTAAATTTCTGCAACAATAGAAGCAAGAACTGGTGGTCCAGCTGGAAGTTCTATAAATTTAATATTTGCATTGTACATATTGCATGTTTCTTTTATAATTGGTCTTAATTTTGAAACTAAATTAAAACTTGAAATATCTCTATTTGATTCTCTTTTGATATTTATCATCATTTCTGCTTGCCACTGTTTATCTTTTAAAGCACTTTGCTTAACAAGTGCAGCGAAATCTAAAGGTTGTCCCTCACTTATAAAAACAGATATATTTGTAACTATATCATTTTCTTGTAATTTTCTTGCAATACAATCAGTCACTTCTTTTGTATATTTTTTACTATATCCATCTTTTAAGTCAACATATACAGAAAATGTATCAGAATCTTTACTTGGCAACATTTTTGCTTTTATAATTTCGCTTGGAAATGTTAATACACTTAATAAAAATAGTATTAATGTAATTACATAAACTAATATTGATTTAGACTTTGATTCTAAAATTTGATAAATAAAGTTTTCTAATTTAATCATCTAAAATCCTATAAAAATTTTTTTATTAAGTATGGTGTAAATGCATAAGCTATAATAAGAGAGACTATAAGTGCAATTGGTACAAAAACAGGAAGTGGATTCATAAATTGTCCCATCATTCCACCAACAAAAAACATAGGTAAAAAAGTCATAATAATAGCTATTGTTGCAATATTTGTAGCATTTCCTATCTCATTTGTTGCATTAATAGAAATTATTGTAATATCAGAATTTGGACTCTCTTTTCTGTGCCTATGTATATTTTCAATAACAATTATAGCTGCATCAACTAACATACCAAGGGAAACAATTAGTGCAAAAAGTGTAATTCTATTTATTGTTTCATCAAGTAAAAATCCTATAAATAAAGTTAATGATAAAATCATAGGAACTGTAAGTGATACAATCATGGCTTCTTTAAATCCAAGTGTAAAAATAAGTAAAATGGCAATAATTACAATAGAAATCAAAAGATTTTTTACAAGAGAATTTACTGCATTATTTGCAGTATATCCATCATCTCGTGTAATTGTGTATTTGATATTTTCATTTAAAAGTTCTTGTTTAATATCTTGCATAAAAGAAAAAACCTTTTCATTAATATCAACAGAGTTTGTTCCTTTTAGTTTTGAAATCATCATGGTAACTTGAGCTGTTTTTTCAATTTCATTACCATTTTTTGTATATAAATAGGCTTCTTTATTATTTTGTATATCATATGATTTTTCAACTTTTGCAATATCTCTTAGATAAACTGCTGAACCATTTTTGTAGCTTATTATTAAATTTTGTATATCTTCTTTTGATTCAATTGCTTGTTTTATTCCAAAAACTATAAGTTCATTATTCTTTGTATTTCCTTGAATATTAGGAGTATTGTAAGCTAAAGCCTGAACACTTTTAACTACTTCATTTAATGAGAGTTTATATTGTGATATTTTATTTGAGTCTATAAAAATATTATATTGTTCTTTTTTCTCACCTTTTAATTCAATAAGAGCAACATTTTCTATTTGGTTGATTTTCTTAGTTAACTTATCTATTTTTTTAAATATCTCAGTTTGAGAAATCAGATTTTTCCCATTATTTTTTTTTGAATAAAAAGCAAGTGTTGCAATAGGAATATCAGTATCGATATCCATGGTTTTAATAATAGGTGTTAGAGCTTCTTTTGGCATTAAATCCATATTTCTCATAACTTGGTCATATAGTTTCAAATTTGAACTTTCTTTATCTTCTCCAATAAAATATTGAACTTGGACAATTCCTACTGAATCTTTCGCAAATGAGTAAATATGTTCTATTCCTTTTATTTCTCTTAGCTTTTTCTCTAAAGGATCAATTATTACTTTTTGAACTTCACTTGGTTTTGCTCCTGGAAGTCCTACAATAACAGCACCACCACTTACTTTTATTTGTGGATTTTCTTCCCTTGGCATAATTGTAAGAGATATATAACCTAAAGCAAGTATTAAAAATATTGTAATTGCAGTTAGAGGGTGATTTATAAAACTAAGAGATAATCTACCCGCAATGTTTAAATTTGGATTTAAGTGTTTTGAAAAATCACTATTTTTCATCTTTAGTCCTATTTGTTTTAATTGTAAGTTTTGCATACATACCTGGATAAATTATTTGTTCTTTTTTATCAAAAGAGATTTTTACTATAAATGAGTGTGCTGTATTATCAATACTAGGTATTATTGCATCAATTTTTCCTATTGTGTTAAAATTAATTGAGGGAAAAGAAACTTCTACTTTTTGAAATTTTTTTATATTTACTAAATCACTTTCATTTATTGAAGTTTTTATTTTCAGATTTTGTAAATCAGTAAGTACTAATGCTATAGCTCCTGGCATAGCCATCTCACCCTCTTTAATACTTTTTTTTATAACCATTGAATCATTTGATGCTTTTACATTTAAATAGTTATATTCATTGTTTATTTGTGTAAGTTTTGCTTTTGCTATTGATACAAGGTTTTTTAAATTTAAAAGATTTAATTCAAGTTGTTCTAAATCATATTTAGCAATTAAGTCATCTTTATATAATCTTTTATATCTATTATAGTTTAGCTTTACATTATCAAGTTTATTTTCTAAAATAGTAAGATTAGCTTTGGCTTCATTTTTTAAAGAGTCTAATTCTGAAGAATCAATTTTATATAAAAGCTGATTTTTCTTTACAAATGAACCCTCTTGCACAAATACTTTTTTTATATAACCAAAGTGTCTACTTGTAATAACTTTTTCATTATTTGATATTACAGTACCTGATGTTTCTATATCATTTGCATAAGATGAGATAGCTAATAAGACAATCAATAAAACTTTTATCATTTTAATCCTTCAAAATTTATATTAATAATTTTTGCAATATTTGCTATAGCTAAAGCTTTTGCAAATTTTGCTTGTATAAACTCTATTTTTGCTTGTTCATATTTTGCTTTTTGTTCAAGTAAATTAGTCATTGATATTAGGTGGTTTTTATACATTTTTTCAGACTGTTTAAAAATCAAACTGGTAAGATTTAAAAATTGTTCTTTCTCTTTTTGAATTACTTTTTTAGATTTTAAATTTTCAAGAGCATTTGATAACTCTAATCTTACATAATCTTTTTGTTTTTCATAGTTTATTGAAGCTTTATGATGTATTATTCTATTTTTTTGATAATTTACATCTCTTGTATTATCAAAAAGTGTATATTTTACAGCAATTACAGCATTATAATAATCTTTTTCATCTGAAAAATTTACTCTATTATCATTATATCCATACTCTAGATGAGAATAAACTTGGGGATAGTATGAACTTTTTGCAATATCAATATTTTTTTTAGTAATTTGTTTATATAGCTTCATTGCTTTTAGTTCATCTTTTTGATTTAAAGCCTTTGTTAAAAGTGCATTTTTGTTTAAAAAATCTAAATTAAAACTTTTAAATGATTTTACATCGTTTATTTTATCATTTGAACTTAAAAACCTAAGGTATGCTAAATTAAAATTTAAACTCTTTTTTGCTTCTGATAACTTTGAATTTATTTCATAAGTATAAGCTTTTGCTTGTTTAACATCAATTGATGTTATTAATCCTTCTTTATGAAAAGTTTGTGCTCTTTTAAATACTTCATTAATTATATTTTTTGATTCTTTTAAAGCTTTAATATACTCTTTTGCTACTACTGTGCTATTGTAGGCTTTAAAAACTTCAAGTGATAATTCAGTTTTACTCATATTGTGTTTTAATTTGTTAATTTTTTTTTCAAGTTTTAATATATCTTTTTGTGTTTTTATTTTGTATCCTGTAAATAAAGGAATATCATATGTAAGTTTTGTATTTATATTTGTTCTACTTGAGGGATAATTTAAATCTTTTGGTTGAGTATTTATAGGTTCACTCATTTGTGCAAATCCAAAATCTTTAAAAGTTGCTTCTCTTGAAGATAATTTTGAATTAAATACATAACCTGAATGATTAGTTCTATTTGTTTCATTTATGATTGAGAGTTTTCCAAAATTTAGTGCATCTATTTCTTTAATATTTAGTTCACTAAGATTAATATTTAGTTTAGAAGTTTTCAAATCTTTATTATTTTTTAGAGTATAAGACAGTAACTCATTATAATTTACACTTTGTGCAAAAGAAAATGAGACAATAAAAAAATATAAGCTTAGTTTATGCATTGTAACTCCACATATTATAATATGGTTTATTATATTGCATAAAGATAAAAACAAATGTTAAAAAAAGTAATTAATAGTATAAAATTTGATTATATTACTAACACTTATATTTATAATTAAATATTATTATTTAAAGGATTGGGCAAGATTCCCTATAATTAAAAACCATCCATCAATTACAATAAAGAAAATAAGTTTAATAGGCAAGGATATCATAACAGGTGGAAGCATCATCATACCAAGACTCATTAAAATAGAAGATACAATAATATCAATAACCAAAAAGGGCAGAAATATCAAAAAGCCTATTTCAAAAGCAGTTCTAAGCTCACTTACAATAAATGCAGGCATTAGTAAAGTTAAAGGTACTTCATCTATATTTTTAGGATTCTCTTCTTTTTTTATTCTATAAAATAAAGCAAGGTCAGTTTCTCTTGTATTTTTAATCATAAACTCTTTAAAGGGTTTAACACCTTTTTCAAAAGCTACTTCATATCCTATTTTTTCATCCATATAAGGAACTATTGCATCTTCCCAAGATTTTTTTGCATAAGGTTCCATAATAAAAAAAGTCAGTATTAAAGCCATCGATACAATAACTTGAGATGGAGGAGTTTGCTGTAATCCTAAAGCTTGTTTTAAAAGTGAAAATACGATTAAAAATCTTGTAAAACTTGTTACCATTAAAAGTAAACTTGGTGCAAGTACTAATAAGGCTAGTATAATTGCTATATTGATTGTTTTTACAAATTGTGCTGGTTCTTCAAGTGCTGCAACAGATAAGTTTACAATTGGGGGTGAATCTGCTGCAAATATAAGCGATGTAAAAAGCAATAAACTAACTAGTATTTTCAAATCATATCCTCTTTTTTTCTGTGCGAAATAATAACTAAAAAAGCATTAAATACCTATTTTTTAATATATCCTAAATCATATAATTTATCATATATTTTACTAACCATTGGTCCAGCAGCTGAACCACCATGACCTCCATGTTCAATAAGTGCAACCACCGCATATTGGGGATTTTCGTATGGTCCATAAGTGTTAAGCCATGCATGTGAACGATGGTAATATTCTAATTCACTCTCTTTCATTCTTTTTTTCTCTGATTGTGGAATAGAAATAACTTGCGCTGTTCCTGTTTTAGCAGCAATTGTTACTTTTGATCTTATATGTCTTTGTGCTGTACCAAACCTTTTATTTGCTACATCATACATACCTTGTCGAATAATCTTAAGATATTCTGGATCTGTTGGAACTTCTACTGGTTCTTCATGATTATCTTTATAAAAATGTGGTCTTGGTAGTTTTCCTGTTGCTAAAAAGGCTGTATATCTAGCAACTTGCATTGGAGTTACTAAAGTATAACCTTGTCCAATTGAACTAATTACAGTTTCTCCTATATACCAAGGTTGATTATATTTCTCTCTTTTCCAATTTTTGTTTGGATTAACACCTATAAATTCATTTATTTGATCAATACCTGTTTCTTGACCAAATCCATATTTTTCCAAAGTTTTAGAGATTTTATTTATTCCAACTTTTAAGCTAGCTTTATAAAAGAAATCATCGCAACTTTCTCTAAGTGCTTTTCTAAATCCCGTTCTTCCATGACCTCTTTGTTTCCAACACCTAAACTTTCTATTTCCTATTTGTAACTCACCATTACAATAAACAGAGTAACTTGGAGAAATACCATGTTCAAGTAAAGCTAAAGCTACACCCATTTTATGTATTGAACCTGGAGGGTATAAACCATTTACTAGTTTATTTGTAAAAGGGTGGTCAAAACTATTTCTCATCTCATCCCAATCTTTTTGAGAAATACCTCCTACAAAAATATTATTATCAAACTCAGGAAAAGACGCAGCAGCTAAAAGCTCTCCATTATTTACATCAATAACTATAACAGCACCACTTTTGTGCGTAAAAATTTTTTGAATATATTTTTGAAGCTCTATATCAATTGTAAGTTTTAAGTTATTATCTTCATTTGGTTTTTTCTCTTTTAGTACTTCAAGCTCTTTATTTAATGCATTTACTTTGATATCTTTATATCCTAGTGTACCTTGTAGTTTTTCATTATAGTATTTCTCTAAACCATTTTTTCCAACAATCCCACTATATTTTGAAAGTTCGTTATTGTTCATATTCTCTCTTGAAGCTTTTCCCACATATCCTATAATATGAGAAGCAGCATTATGAAAGGGATAATATCTTTTTACAGATGGTTCAACTTTTATATCTTCTATTGAGTTAAATAGAGTGAATTTTGAGAAAAAATCATCATATGCAATGTAATCTATTAAGTTTACATAATCATGTTTATATGGCGAATCTAATTTTTTATATCTTTTTAATAATTCATCTTCTTTATATTCAGGGAAGTGTTTTGCAATAATTTTTACAATATTATGTAGCTTTTGTTTATTTTTATATGATTTTAGATGTGGTTTTACTGTGATTGAAAAACCTAAGTTATTTATAGCTAATGGTATGCCATTTCTATCTTCAATTAGACCTCTTGATGGTGCTTGATATACTCTTTTTATATAATTTTGTTTTGATAATTGTTCATAATATGTATTTGATTTAATACTTAAAAAATAGACCCTTGATAATAAAATTATCATAAGAGTACCAATAAATAGCAAAATAAAATTTAATCTTCTCATATCATTAATCCAACAATTATAAAATCTATTACAATATTAATAAAAATAGTAAAAAAAAGTTCATATGAATATGTATTATTCATAATATATAAAATAGTAAAACCAAAATAAAATACTAATATATAAATATAATCATTAAGTTGTGAAAAAGATACTACTCTTTTTATATATGAAGCTATAAATGCATATACAAAAAAACTTAATAAAAGTAAACTAAAAGGTTTAAATCCATTATTTAACTCCAAAAATAGCATCGCTAGTGTTAGAAAAAAGGCGCTATAATAGTATTCTCTTTTTATGGTATGCATAAAAGTTAAAAATAGAACACCTATTAAAAATATTGGGTTAAAATAGATTGATGAAATAAAGTTTACTATAATTGTAAAAAAAAATACAAAAACAACTGTTAAAATATTATCAAAAATGTTTCTTTTCATTTGGCCATATTACTTCTTTTATTGATGGTCGATTATATTATAATAACTCTTATACTTATATCAATAAAGCTCTTATTTCTCACTATTGTCTCTATTTTTCTTTGTTAAGTCATAAATAAAGCTAAATATTTGTGCAACTGCTTTGTACATACTATCTGGAATCTCTTTATCTATATCTAGCTTTGAAAGAAGTTCTATTAAATCTTCGTCTTTTTTTATTGGAAGTTCATTCTCTTTTGCAATTTTTATGATATTTTTTGCAACATGATCTTGACCTTTTGCTATAAGTCTTGGAGCCTTATCTTTTTCTAAATCATATTTAAGTGCAGCTGCTTTTTGAATTTTTTGTTTTTCCATGTTATGCTCTTATATTTAGTCCCATTTGAAGTTCACTACTTTTTTGAGAATAGATATTTTGAGTTGTTTCTTGCTCTTTTTTTCTTTTCTCTAAATCAATTAGTTTAATATCCATAGGAATTAAACCAACACTATTTAGTGATTGTTTTAATTTTGTCAAGTGTTCTCTTAAAAGTTTTTTGAAAACATCTCTTGATGCAAAAACTGTTAAATCAATTTTATTTTTTTCATATAAAGCTAGAAGTAGCTGTACTTGTCCAAAATCTTTAAGTGTTAAATTGATCTCACAATAAAACTTTTTTTCATTTATTTTTTTCATACTTATTGAACCATCTTCTAACATATCCCATAAAAAAGGCAAATAAACATAGTTTGAATTTGAGCTTAAAGATAGTAACTGATAATAATCAACTTGAAAAAGTAGTTTATCTATATTTTTAGAAGCCTCATTAAGAGATTTTGTTTCTAAAGATTTTGAAGCAAGCTCTTCTTGCATTTGTAAAAGTATACTTTTCATATCATTTTGAATTGTACTATTGTCATTTTTAATGTTTTGCAAATTTGTTGCTGTTAAGATACCTTCTTTTAGACTATTTTCTATTTTATCAACTGTTTTTAATATTTCATTTTGTAAAAATGAAGAGTTAGGATTACTTGAAATATTAGAAATAGTCTCTTTTAAATTTAATAAAAGACTATTTATATTTGATAAAAAATTACTTTGAAAAGTTGATAAGCTATTATTTTGTGATTGAAGTAGTTTAAAATCAGCTGGTAGCTCTAAATTATCAAAAAGATTTTGCATATTCAAAAGTTTATCGATTGTTTGAACTAAAACTTTTGATTGTATAGTATTGTTTTGTAAAAGCTCATTTTTTAATAGGTTTAAGCTCTCTTTTATTTGATTTAAAACATTTGCTTTTTCATTTGTTACTATTTGATTATTTTGAATTTTATTTTCAATTGAAACAATATCATCATTTAAATTTTTTAATTGATTTACTAAATTTGAAATATTTGTATTTAAAATAGAGCTGTTTTTCATCTCTGTACTAGTTAAAAGTTGGTTTAAAAGTGCTTTTGGCTCTAAGTTATTATTATTTGAAAAAATATCTTTTTGAGCTAAGATATTATCTATTTGCCCTAGTAGTTTTTGTGGTTCAATATTTTTGTTTATTAATACTTCAGTTTTTAACTGAGATAAAACATCTTTTAATTGGTTTGTTATTTGTTGTTTTTGTTCATTTAAAGATTGTAGATTTAAACTATTTAGATTTGTATTTTGCAAAGTTTGAGTTAACTTATTTGCTATTTCTTGAAGATTTGTATTTTTTATACTACTACTTTGAAAATCTAAAGAAGAGAGTATATTTGATAAACTACTTTTTACTTCTTGTTGATTAAAATCCATATTTTGTAAACTAGTTAAATTTCTTAATACATTGGCTGATTCTAAGCTTTTTATTTGTGAAAGTTCAGTTTTTAAAACTGTTATTAAATCTTTTATATTTTGTGTATTTGAACTATTTTGAAGTTTTGATTCAATTAGTTGAGCATCAACATTTATGCTTTTTAATTGATTTGTTAAATTATTTAGAGTTTGTACATTTTTATCACTTAAATTTTTTGAAGCCTCTTGCAGTAAGTTTATCATTGATTTAATATCAGATTGCATAGAGCTTGCTGTTTGATTAGGGCTTATACTTAATTTTGAAATAATTTCATTTATCTGTTGTGCTTGTGGTGAATCTAAATTTTTTATTATATTTTTTATTTGATTTAACAGCTCTAGTAGTTTTGGTGGTAAGTTTGAACTGTTTGCTTTTTCTAAGATTTTTGATTCTAAAAAAACTCCTGATTTTGAAAGTAATTCTTTTAAATTATTCTCATTTACATTATCTATTTGTGTTAAAAATGACTCAAGCATAGGCTTGTATTTACTAAAAGAGGGTTCATTTGCTACTTGTGATAATAGTGTTTTTAAAGTATTTGTAAAACTTCCTAGGTCTTTAAATAGTGTAGAGTTTTTAAGTATATTTTGAATAGTTTCATTATTTTTATTTCCACTTTTTATATCTTCAAATAGATTTTTTAATACATCTTGAATAGATGAATTATTTTTCATCATACTATCTAGTGCTTTTGAATCAGCTTCTTTTAGCACATCTTTTAGTAGCTTATTGTCTTGGTTTGGTAAAAGAATATTTAAAAGTGAATTATTTCCAACTAACATAAGATAAAGTATAGCATAAATTTTCAATTTTTCTCAAATTGACTTATACAGTTTGTTTTTGTAAAATGATTTATCTATTTATAAAGGTTTAAACTTATGGAATATGATGTAGTAGTAAGTATTGATGGCTTTGAAGATGAAAAAGGCTTTGTTCTTGAAAAAGTCGATGATTTTTTTTCAATTATAAAAGGTGTAGAAACTGAAGCTACATTAAGACTCATGAGTTTTGGAGCTTTAAAATCTTTAAACTTTGAATTACCCGATGAGTTTAAACAAAAATTAGAAATAACTGCTATTGAAGAGATATCTATTTATTATATTTTTGTATTACAAACACAAAATAATGATAATGGTTTAAATACTTTTGCTCCAATAATTACTAATGATAAAAGAAAAAAAATGGGACAAATTCATCTTGATTTAAAAGAGCTTGGACTAGATGGTTTAAATGATTTGTTACCAAGTTTTTAAAGTATTGCAATTTGTAATAATTTATATAGTATAAAAAAACTTTTGGTATAATCTTTTTAAAATTAGTAAAAGGATTATAATGCAAGATATAACTATTTGGCACAATCCAAGATGTAAAAAATCAAGAGATGCATTAAAACTGCTTGAAGAGAAAAACTTAGATATTAAAATAGTAAAATATTTAGAGCAAACACCAAATGAACAAGAGATAAAAGATGTTCTTTTAATGTTGGGAATTGCTGCAAAAGATCTTATTCGAACAAAAGAGGCAATTTATAAAGAGCTTAATTTGAAAAATGTAACAAATGAAGAAGAGCTTATTAAAGCAATGGCAAATAATCCAAAGCTTATAGAAAGACCTGTTGTTATAAAAAATGGAGATGCTGTAATTGCAAGACCTAAAGAAAATATACAAAAGTTGTTTATGTAATGCATGAAAAACAAGAAAGAATTAAATATATAAGAGTTTTAGAGAAATTTTTTACTAGAACACTATCTTTACTTAGGTTAGATGATTTTAATACACAGTTATTTATACAAAGAACTAAAAAAAACTTTGAGGACTTAAATAGAGTAAAATCAGTTGATTTACATTCAAACTACTTGACTGAACTTAAAGATTTTATCAATAAAACAATGAGTTATATAAATAATCCAATAGATGATTTTCAAGAACAACGATTAACATTATTAAAAGATGCTAATTTACTTCAAAAAGAGAAAAATAAAAAAAACTATAAAAAACAGAAGCATAAAAAATCAAAATTTGATGATGGATATTAATGGAAGAGCCAAAAAGTTTTAAATTATCAGGGGTAATAAAAAAAGTATTTTACAAAAATGATGAAACAAAATTTATATCAGCAGTTTTAGAAAACAATCAAAGAATTTGTGGTGTTTATTTTGACACTGATATTGAAAAAATTGTGGGAGAAGAGATAGTTCTTACTGGTAATTGGGTAACTCATAAAAAATATGGTGTTCAATTTATCTTTGATACTTTAGAAATAAAAGAAGCTGAACTTTATTTTTTTTTAACAAAGATTGTAAAAGGAATAGGGCAAAAGTTTGCAAAAGAGTTACTAGAAGAATATACAGAAGAAGAGTTAATAAAAGTTTTAAATGAAACTCCAGAAAAACTTTTAAAATTTAAAGGTATAAAAGAAAAAAAATTAGAAAAGATAGTATCATCTTGGCAAAAATTTCAACACTTAAGGGAGCTTGGAAGCTTTCTTTCAAAGTATGGAGTTAGTTCAAGCTTAATTACTAAAATATACTCAAATTTTGGTGAAATTGAAGATATAATTGAAAAAATCAAAGAAAATCCATATATATTAATACATATTAAAGGAATAGGCTTTAAAAAAGCTGATGAAATAGCTAAGTCTTTAGGGATTGATGAGCGCTCAGAATTTAGAATAATGGCTTGTTTAAATTATACATTAAAAGAGTTTTGTGATAACAATGGAAACTCTTCAATTGACAAATATCATTTATACAGGCTTTTAGATGAATCTTTAGGTTTTAGCAATGAAGAGATGCTTTATGAAAATAGTATTGTTCAAATGCTTGCAAATGAAGAGTTATTTACTACAAAAGAGAATAGAGTTGCTATTTCAATGCTTTACAGAGCAGAAAAAAAGATATTGGAATTTTTCAAAAGACGAAAAGACGAAAGACATCTGAAAAATATAGTATCTAATATAGATGATTATTTAGAAAAAAAAGAGAAAAGTCTAGGATTTAATTTAAGTCCTGAACAAAAAAAAGCGGTTAAACTTATAAATGAAGGTCAAAATACACTATTTTTAATAGGTTATGCAGGAACAGGAAAATCTACTTCAAGTAGAGCTATTTTGGAATTATTAGAAGAGATTGTTGGATATGATGATATTATTACAATTGCATTAAGTGGAATTGCAAGTCAAAGAATTTCTGATACTACAGGATATGAAAGTTGCACAATTCAATCACTTTTAGTAAAACATAAAGAGAAAGATTTTTTTCCATATAAAGTTGTTTTATTAGATGAAGCCTCAATGGTTAATTCTGTTACTTTTTACCAAATTATCTCAAAAATTAGTGATGATACAATCTTTATAATTGTAGGTGATGATGGTCAATTGCCTGCTATTGGTGCTGGAAATATTCTTTCAGATGCAATTAAATATAATCTTGCTTCAATTTGTAAACTAACAAAGATTTATAGACAAAACGAAAATCAAGCAATCGCAGTTATTGCAAATGATATAAGACAAGGAAAAGTACCAAGCTATAAAGAAAATTATGAAGATTTTAAGTTTATTGATGTATCAATTGATAACTATTATGCTATTAAAAATTCAGTCTCTTCTAATGATTTTGCTTCAATAAGAGTTCAAAACTCAGATATGATATTAAATAATATCTTGAATATTTCTGCAAGTTATATTGAAAGATTTTATAGATTAATTAAAAATAAAGATATTTCAAAAGCATTAACACTTTTTCAAGTTATTACGCCTATGAAAAATGGAACTTTAGGTGTTGAGAATTTAAATATGCAACTTCAAAAATTATTTAATAGTTCAAGGGAACAGTCTGTAAAAACAAGACTTTATGAATATAAATTAAGTGATAAGGTAATTCATATTAAAAATGAGAACATGAAATGTCAAACTATGAGTATGTATAAATCTAATTCTCAAGATTTTTTAGAAAGACGAGTTTTTAATGGTCAATTAGGTTTGATTATTAAACTTGATTTTGATGAAAAAAAATGTATTGTTTTATATCCAAATGATGATATGGTAGTTTTTTATGATATGGATGATTTAAGCTCATTATTGTCTTTAGCATACTGCTTAACTATACATAAAACACAAGGAATGGAGTATGATAATGCTTTAATACCTATGAGTTTTTCTCATTATATTATGCATAATACAAAGCTTTTATATACAGCAATTACAAGGGCAAAAAGTATGTGCTATATTGTAGGAGAAGATGATGCTTTTAAAGGCGCTTGTAAAAGAATAGAAACCACAATAAGAGAATCAGTTATAAATGACTTGATGCAAACTACAATTTAACGTAACTAAAAGCAACTTTTCTGTAATATATATTGAAAATTTTTAGAGGAATATATTATATGATAACTTGGATGCAAAGACATAAAAAGTGGCTAGTAAGTACTATTTGGATTAGTACAATAGCTTTTGTTGGTGCTGGATTTGTAGGATGGGGAAGCTATGATTTTGGTAAAAAAAGTGGAGCAGTTGCTGTAGTTGGTGATAGAGAAATTACAGTTAATGAATATCAAAGAGAATATTCTGCTTTATATGAACAATATTCAAGAATTTTTGGAGATGATTTTAGTAAAGAGATGGCAGAAAAGCTAAAACTAAAAGATTTAGCATATAAAATGTCTATTGAAAAAAATCTTATTTTATCATACGCTGATGAGCTAGGTTTAGCAGTTACTGATGAAGATATTGCTAAAGAACTTTTAAAATATGATGCATTTATTATAAATGGTAAGTTTGACAAAGATACTTATATTAAAGTTTTAAATAGAAATGGTACAACTGCAACTGAGTTTGAAGACTCTTTAAAAAGAAATACTTTACTTCAAAAGATTGAAAAGCTTTTCGAAGTTTCTGCTACTGATACAGAAATAAAACTTTTAAATCAACTTTTATTTTTAGAAGATAATGTTGATATTAAAATTTTAAATAAAGAAAATATTACTGTTTCATTAAATGAAGAAAAAATTAAAGAGTATTGGGAAAAAAATAAAGTAAATTATATGTCAGACAATTCGTATGATATTGATTATGCTATTGTTGATATAAAAAAAGCTAAACACTCTTTAAAAGATATGCAAAGCTATTATGAAAACTTTAAAACAGATTTTAGAAAAGAAAATGATAAAATAAAAAGTTTTGAAGAAGCAAAAGATGATGTTCAATTTGCACTTGATTTAAAAGATACAAAAAAAGATGCTTTAAGAGAGTATATAAAGTATAAAAAGGGTGAGAAAGATTTTACAAAGAATATAGTATTTTATGAAAATGAGTTACCATATGGTGAAAATAATACAATAATTAAAAAATCAAAAGCTGGTGACTTGAAAAAACCATTTTTATATAATGATAAATTTATTATTGTAAAAGTTAATAAAAAAATCTTTCCAAAACAGTTAAGTTTTGAACAAGCAAAACAAAAAGTAACACAAGATTTTATAAATAATGAAAAAACTTTAAAATTAAAAGCACTATCTAAGAAAGAGTTAGATAATTTTAAAGGTATAAATATAGGTTGGATTGACAGAACATCAGTTTCAAATATAAATGGTTTAAATGAAATGGAAGCTTCACAATTTTTAAATAAGTTATTTGGAACAGATACTAAAAAAGGTCAAATTGATTTAGGAAATAAAGTTGTACTTTATAAAATTAATGATTCAAGATTTGCAAATTATGATAAAACACGAGATGAAAGTATCAAGCAAACTGTTGAAAATTTACAAAATACAGAATTAATGAATAATCTAATCAAAAGACTTGAAAATAGATATGAAATTCAGTCTTCACTAAAGACAAAGGAATAGTAATTGAGTAATAAGACTCTTTTAGCCATAGATGTTGGTTCTACTAGTATAACAGCAGTAATAGCAAAGAATAACTTAGATGGCAAAATAAATATATTAGGTACGGGAACAAGTAAAAGTGAAGGTATAAATAAAGGGTCAATTACAAATATTGAAGTGGCTTCTAAAGCTATTAAGAATGCAGTTAATATAGCAAGAGGAAGTACATCAGAAGTAATTGACTCCTCTGTTATATCTATATCTGGCGCATATACAAAGGGTTTAAGAAGTTTAGGTTCAGTAAATGTTCCAAATGGTCTTATTACTGAAACTGAAATAAATCAAGTTATGCAAATGGCTTTATATAATGCAACTATTATTCCAGAATATGAAGTAGTACATGTATTACCAATATTTTTTAAAGTTGATGATTCAAAGGATGTTGAAAATCCTTTAAATATGAATGGTTCAAGACTTGAAGTGTCTGTTTATATTGTTACAGCTAAAAGAACAGCACTTACAAATGTAAAATCTGCGTTAAAACAAGCAGGCATTGAACTTACAAACTTTGTATTAGATGGATATGCAAGTGCCATATCACTTTTAGATGAACAACAAAATAAGTTTGGGGCTACTGTTATTAATATAGGAGGAACAACAACTGAATTTGTCTCTTATAAAGGTAGTTCAATTGTATTTAATGGCTTTATACCTGTAGGTTCAAATCATATAACAAATGATTTATCTGTTATGCTACATACTCCTCCAAACGCAGCTGAAACATTAAAAATAAAATATGGTAATTTACTAAAATCAAATGAAAATGAAGATTTAACTATAAAGAAAGTCAAAATTCCAAGAATTGGGGATGAACAAAGTACATCTGAAGTTTCATTGGATCATATTCAAACAATAATTCATGCAAGAGTAGAAGAAATTTTAGTACTTGTAAGAAACAAATTAAGACAAAGTGGGATACAAGAAAATATAGGAGCAGGTATTGTGATAACTGGTGGTATGAGTCAGTTATCAGGAATAAAAGAGCTTGCAACAAAAGTATTTGAAAATACTCCAATAAAAATTTCAAATCCAATTAATATTAAAAATGGATATATGAATTTTGATGACCCAACACTATCAACAACTGTTGGACTTCTTTTTTATGGTCTTGATGATAATAGAGCTTATGAATTAGATTCTAATAAGAAACTAATGAAAAGAGCTATAAAAAAAGAAGAGCTTACTATTCCTCCTATTCAAAAAGAGGAACCAGTAATAAAAGAAGAGAAGCTAAAAGAAAAAATCAATGAGACTTTAGAAAAAGAAGACAATACTAAACTTCCAACACTATCTAAAAAAGATAAAGGAAGAGGTATGTCTAGATTCTGGAGTAAAGTTTCGGAGTGGTTTTAATGGATAATTTATTTAATGTGGATGATATTACAGTGGAAATGCCTAATCAAACAATCGGAGAAAATATAGCTAAGATTTCAGTAATTGGAGTTGGTGGAGGTGGTTGTAATATGATTAACCACATGATCCAAGAGGGAACTCATAAAATTGACTTAATTGCTGCAAATACAGATTTGCAAGTATTGAATATTTCAAGAGCACCTAAAAAAATACAGTTAGGAGTTAAGCTAACTAAAGGTTTAGGTGCTGGAATGAAACCAGAAGTTGGTAGAGATTCTGCCGTTGAGAGTTATGAAGATATTAAAAATGCTCTTAAAGGAACTGACATAATATTTATTGCAGCTGGTCTTGGTGGTGGAACTGGAACTGGTGCTGCTGCTATTATAGCAAAAGCAGCAAAAGAAGTAGGTGCTTTAACTGTTTCTGTTGTTACTAAACCTTTTACTTGGGAAGGTAAAAAAAGAGCAGGACTTGCAAATTTAGGTCTTGAAGAACTTAAAAAAGTAAGTGATTCAATAATTGTAGTTCCAAATGATAGATTGCTTGATATTATTGATGAAAATGTTGGTATGAAAGATGCCTTTAAAATTATTGATAATATATTATATCAAGCAGTAAATGGAATGAGTGAGGTAATCTTAAATCCAGGAAATTCAGATATCAATACTGACTTTGCAGATGTTAAAACAATAATGCAACACAAGGGTATGGCTCTTATGGGTATTGGTAGAGCAAAAGGTGAAGATGCTGCACTTAGAGCTTTAGAAGATGCTATTGATTCTCCTTTACTTGATAAAGTATCATTAAGTGGAGCAAAAGGTATTTTGATTCATTTTAATATTCATCCTCAGGTTTCATTATTTGCTATTAATAATGTTATGGGTTCTATTCATGATAATATTGATTCAAATGCAGAGATTATCTTTGGTACTACTACTGATAGTACACTTCAAACTGATGAAGTTAAAATTACAATTGTAGCAACAGGATTTGAGTCTAAAAATGATACAGATGATGATTATGATAAAAATAGTGAAGGACAAGATAACTCAAATGCTAAGTTATCGGTAAATGATGAGAATTACTTAGATATTCCACCTCTTATGAGAGAGTATGTGGTTCAATATCAACTATAAATGAAGAGTTAATTACTCTTCAAATATAACTAAATCGTAAGAGCTTTTTTTAATTACCAATGCCTTAGAGTTTGGAACAACTCCAAAATTATTTACCTCTTTTAATCTATTTTTATATTTACTAACATCAGTTTCTAATTTTTCAATTTTTTTATTTAATCTTAAAATCAAATCAACACCTGCTAGATTTATGCCTAACTCTCTTGTAAGGGTTAAAACATATTTTATATGGTCTATATCTTTTTGAGAATATAGTCTTATTTTACCATTTGTACGAGAGGGCTTTATAAGTCCCTCTCGTTCATATTGCCTTAGAGTCTGCGGATGAATATTAAGTATTTGAGCAACCGCTGAGATAAGATAAACAGGTTCAGTGTATGCATTGTTTTCCATTGCTTACTCCTTTGGTAATTTCTCTTTTAACAATTCAATTAAATCTTCATCAAGTTCTTGAACTTTTGGAAGTTTGATATTTGCTTTTAAGTGAAGATCACCTCTTTTACCTATTTTTCTATTAAATACTCCAAGCTCTTTTACTCTAAATTTCTGATTTTGTTTTGTATTTTCAGGAACTTTTAGAGTAATAGTTTTATGTATTGTTTTAATCTCTACTTTTCCTCCAAATAGTGCTGTACTAAGTGGTATATCAAAAGATTTAGTTAAAGTATCTTCATCTCTTTCATATTCAGGACTAGGCGCTACATTTACTTTTATTATTAAGTCACCTCTTTGAGAACCCAAGGCTTTTCCTTTACCTTTTGCTCTTATTTTTTGTCCATCTTTAATACCCTCTGGTATTTTAATATCAAAAGAGTCATTATTTAGTGAAATATGTTGTTTCCCACCTAAAATTGATGTGTCAAATGCAATAGTAATTTGTGCATTCATATCTAAATCAGGCTCTTCATATCCACCAAATCCACTATTACTAAATCCACCTTGACCAAAGGCACTAGAGAAACCAGAAGCTCCTCCAAAGCCACCTTGTTGACCAAACATCTGTCTTAGAATTTCATCCAAATCAATTCCTGATCCTGCTTGTCCTCTTGCAAAATCATGGAAGTTTTGACCTCCAAACATAGAATCACCAAATTGATCGTATTGTTGCTTTTTCTCAGGGTCACTTAAAACCTCATAAGCAGCATTTATCTCTTTGAATTTTTCTTCTGCTTTTGGGTCTTTATTTACATCTGGGTGATATTTTCTTGCTAATCTTCTATAAGCTTTTTTTATTTCATCAACAGATGCGTTTTCATTTGTTTCTAGTGTTTCATATAAACTTTTTGCCATTTATACTCCATTTATAATTGTTTGTATTTTACATTATTATAGCAAAAAAGTTGAGTCAATGTCAATCAACTTAAAGATAAAAGTTAGCAGTGATGACTCAATTATGCTTAGTCTAGTGGAAGTGTTAGTTTAAAGCATGCTCCATACATATTTATATTTTTATAGTTAAAACTTTTATTATATGCTTCAATTCTTCCATTCATACTAATCTCTATTAATTGATGCGTCATATAAAGTCCAAGTCCTGTTCCTACATCTTTGTGTTTTGTTGTAAAGTATGGTTCAAAAATTTTATCTATAATTGCTGGGTCAATACCTTTTGCATTATCTTTGATTTTTATTATAAGGTTATTATTTTTTTTATATATTTTTACTAATATAAATCTTTTTGATAAATCTACATTTTTATCTATAAATGCATCTTTAGAATTATTTATTATATTTAAGAATGCTTGGGTTAATTCATTTGGATAGTTTCTAATTATACAATTATCATCACAATCTAAAACCAATTGTATTGATTGGTTTTTTAGTGTTCCCTCAAGAATTGATATATTTTTTTCTATATTATCTTTTATATTAAACTCTACTCTTTTTTTATCGATTTTTAAAAAGTCTCTAAAATCATCGATTGTTTGTGATAAGTGTTTTGAGTTTCTTGTAATTGCATCAATTGATTCTATAAATATATCATCTGTTAAAATTTCCAACTCTTTATGCATTTTAAGACCACTAGCAGCTGTTGTAATTGTACTTAAAGGTTGTCTCCATTGATGGGCAATATTTCCAATCATTTCCCCTAAAGCTGCCATTTTTGTTTGTTCTACTAAAAGCTTATCTTTTCTTTTTATCTCACTTAAATCCATTACTGTTAAAATTTTAAATCTTTTATTTTTTAATTTTGTATCTTTTATTTTAATTAAAGCAGGAAAAGTTGAACCACCTTTTCTTGACATTTTAATTTCAATTGGTTTATTTTTTATTTCAGATGTTTTTTCTAAAGATTTTGTATCGATAAATTCATAAATTTCTTTGTTTATAACTTCATTTTTCTTTTCATATTTAAAAAGTTCTAATGCAATATCATTTGCATTTGTACATTTATCATCTTCAAATAGAAAAATAGCTTCAAGTGTTGTATTTAGTAATAAGTTTATCTCTTCAAGTGAATCTTCTAAACTATTTTTTGTTTTTTCTAATTCATAATTTGTTTCACATAATAAAGTATTATCATAAATATATAAAAATACTAATCTTTTATCTTTATCATATGGTGTTATTGTTATTGCTTGTTGCATATTTTCAAAAACTTTATTTGCAACTTTATTTAACTCTATATTTAATAAATATTTATTTATTCCAGTATGGTAAAATGTAGAAGAGTTTAGAGCTAATGAGGCTTTTATTTTTCTTTTTAAAGTATTTTCATTTATATCATAGAAAAAATCTGTTAATTTTTTTGATATAATTTCTTCTGATTTTATATTTGTTCTTGATTCTAACCAGCTATTCCAAAAATGAACATTTAACTGTTCATCTAATATTATTACACCATTGTCAACAGTATTACATATGAATTCAAATTTTTTTACTGGCATATTATATCTCATTAAGAATTTTATTTATAGTTTTTTTAATATAACTAATTGATTTATCAGTTGTTAAAATCATTAGCTGTCCATCAATATCTAAATCTTCAAATTTAAGTCTTGTAGAAATTATAATTACATTTTGATATTTTTCAATAAATTGATTATCTAATTTGTTTATATTATCAAGTATTTTTACATCAGGTGGAGAAAAAGAGACCATTGCTTTCATATCTTCTGCTAATTTACTAATTGTTGAAGAAGAGAGTATATTTGTAATTTCTAAAATAATATCACAAAGCTCAATTTCTGTTATTTCATCTTCTTCTAAACCAAATTTTATTGCTATGTTTTTTGCTGAATTATTATCAATTACAAATAGATTTTCTCCTGCAATTGGACCATTTATTTGTTGCATGCAAACAAAATGAGTTGAATTTAGATTTACTTCTTTACTCAAGTGTTTTTTTAAATTTTTTGTTTTAATAACTTCAATTCTAGGAATACTTAAAGTAGCAAATGCATCAAGAATTTCAGTAATTGCTGCTGTTGCTGAACCATATGCAATATTCATTAATTCTTGTAAACAATCTTTTTCATCTTCATTTAGTATAATTTCATTACTCATTACTTGGCTTCCTATAGAAATTTTTGAATTATTTGATTCATTTTTTCACTATTTATTGGTTTTTTAACAAAATCTATTGCACCAAACTCTCTTACTTTATCCATAGAAGTTTTTTGTATATCAGCTGAAACAACTATAACCTTAGCATCTTTATCATACTCTTTGATTTTTTGTAATGCTTCAAAGCCATCCATTATAGGCATTGTTAAGTCTAAAAATACCACATCTATATTCTCATTTTTGTAAGTAGCTAAAGCTTCTTCTCCATTATTAACTTCTATAATATTTGCTTGTAGATTTTCACTTAGTGTCTCTTTTATTGTTTTTATTGCAATTTTTCTTGCCATTTTTGAGTCATCTGCAACAAGTATATTCATAAATTAAGCCTTATTTTGTAATCATTCGTTATTACTAAATTTTATCCAAAAAATAGTTAAATAGGTATGAAAATGTTAAAAAAAGATGAATGGACACAAGAAGAGTTATTTAAATATGCCAAACTACTAGAAAAAGATGGTATAAAAGTGGTTTTAGTTGACACTATTTTAAAGCCATTAGCAAATATTGAATCAATTACATATAATCCTTTTGAAATGAAAGAGTATCCAAAAAAAACAGTATTTGTTTTTTATTGTGATACTGGAAAAACAACAAAAGAGAGATTGAACTTTTATAGAAAAAAATTTCCTGATTATACTTGTATTAGTTTAAGGGGTGGTAGAGGTTATTGGCGACCAAATTTTCAACTTCAAAAAGAGATTGAAAAAAATGTATAAAAGTTATGATTATATAATAGTTGGAGCGGGTATTGCAGGAGTTTGTACTGCATATTTTTTATCAAAATATAGTAAATCAGTTTTATTGATTGAGAAAAATGATTGTTTATTAAGTGAAGCAAGTAGTGCAGCTGGAGCATTTTTATCTCCACTTTTAGGAAAAGAGAATAGTTTTAAAACATTAGTATCAGATTCATTGAAGTTTTCCCTTGATTTTTATAAAAATATATTAAAAGATGATTTTATAAATTGTGGTGTATGTCGTATTCCTAAAAATGAGAAAGATAAACAAAAGTTTGAAGAGTATGAAGCTTTTATGGATTTTGAGTATGAAAAAACAGAAAAGGGATATTTTTTTGATATAGGTTCAAGAATTACACCAAAAGATTTTGCAAAAAAAATTAAAAATGAGTTCGAAACACTATTTAATTATGAAGTTTTTTCTTTAAAGCAAGATAAAAAATCAAAATGGATTATAAATGATGAGTTAATAACTTCAAATTTAATTCTTGCAACAGGTCATAATGTTAATTTAATTAAAGAAGATTATCTTAAAATTCGTCCTGTTTGGGGTCAAAAAATTGATGTATTAACTTCAAGTTCTAATAGTATTAACTATCATAAAGAGTGTTCTGTTAGTTCTTCTAGTAAATATGAAAATAGAAACTTAATATCAATTGGAGCAACACATCATAGATTTAATGAATCAAGTGATTTAGAATGCAAAAAGTTATTAAAGGAAATTGAAGAAGAAAATAATGAAAAACTTTTGAGTCTAGCACAAGATATAATTAATCTTAAGGATATTGAAATAATAGATATAAAAGTTGGTGCAAGATCTTGTAGTGTTGATTATTTTCCAATGGTGGGAGAATTGATTGATAGTAAAGCAAGCATAGAAAAATATCCTCATTTAATAAATGGAAGTTTTGTTACGGATGATAAATTGATTAAAAAGAAAAACCTTTACATTATAAATGGAGTAGGTGGAAGAGGCTTTGTTTTATCTCCTTATTTAGCAAATAGTTTAGTAGAGTTTTTAATGAATAAAAAAGTTATTAATGAGTCTATTTTAACTAATAGATTATTTAAACGATGGGTTAAGAAAATAAAGTTAAATAATCGTTAATATGAATTTGATAGAATTTCCAAAAAAGATAGGAATGTGTAATGAAAAATATTTTTAAAATTGTAGTTTTAGGTGTAATTGCTTTTGGTATATTAGTTTATGCAACAGCAGATAAGCCAGCTGAAACTAAAACGCAAGTAAGTGATACAAGTTCATTAACTTTATCAAATTTACCAAAAGAGTTTGAAATTGTAGGTAAAGATGGAAAAGTATCAAAAGAAGATTTATTCCAAACAGGTTCAAAGGCTTTGATAATTGTTGGAAATCATGACTCTTTATCAGTAGTAAGAGAACTTCCAAAATATTATGATGTTCAAATTCCTTATGTTATGGTTGCAAATATTTCAAGTGCTCCTTGGTTTGTAAAAAAGATGTTTATACCTGGAAAATTAGAAGAGTTAGTTGAGGGTAGAGATACACCAATGATTTATGATTTTGATGGTGATATGATTAAAGCTTTAGGTGTTACAGATAATGAAAAAACAACTTACATAGCATACTTAGTAAATGAAAATGGTTCAATCTCTAATGTATTTAAAGGAAGTGTAAAAGAGGGTGCCTTAGATGGTACTATGAGCGAAGAAGAGATGAAAACAAATCTTGCTTCATTAGTTGATTATATAAAATAATCATTTTAAAATAAAAAAAAGGCAAAAGTTTAAAACTTTTGCCTTTTTTTATGTTCAATTTAAAGATTTAGATTGAATCAATTATATTATTTAGTGTAGCTGATGGTCTCATTGCAGCTAATGTTTTTGTATCATCAGGTAAATAATATCCACCAATATCTGATGGCTTACCATGATTTTCCACTAACTCTTTTACAATAAGTTCTTCATTTTCACTAAGTTCTTTTGCAACTTTTTCAAATTGTGCTTTAAGTTCTGCATCATCATTTTGAGCTGCAAGTTCTTGTGCCCAATATAGAGTTAAATAAAAATGACTTCCTCTATTATCAATAGAACCTAGCTTTCTTGCAGGTGATTTATCATTTTCTAAAAATGTTCCTGTTGCTTTATCTAAAGTATTAGCTAAAACTCTAGCTTTTTCATTATCTTGACTATTTGCTAAGTGTTCTAAAGAGGCTGCTAATGCCATAAATTCACCAAGTGAATCCCATCTTAAGTAAGACTCTTCAACAAACTGTTGTACATGCTTAGGAGCAGATCCACCAGCACCAGTTTCAAATAATCCTCCACCTTTCATAAGTGGAACAATTGATAACATTTTAGCACTTGTACCAAGTTCTAAAATAGGGAAAAGGTCAGTATTATAATCTCTTAAAACATTTCCTGTTACAGAAATAGTATCAAGTCCTTCTCTCATTCTTTGTAATGTTTTTTTAGTTGCTTCTAGTGGAGACATAATTGAGATATCTAAACCATTTGTATCATGTTGTTTTAAATATTCAGTTACTTTTTTTATTAATTGCGCATCATGAGCTCTATTTTCATCTAACCAAAAAATTGCAGGAGTATTTGAAAGTCTAGCTCTTGTAACTGCTAATTTTACCCAATCTTGAATTGGTGCATCTTTTGCTTGGCACATTCTAAAAATATCACCTTTTTCAACATCAAAAGTAAATACTTCATTTCCATTTTTATCTGTAACTTTGATAGTTCCATTATTTTCAGCTTGAAAAGTTTTATCATGACTTCCATACTCTTCTGCTTTTTTAGCCATAAGTCCAACATTTGGAACACTTCCCATAGTTTTTGGATCTAATGCACCATTTTCTTTACAATCATCTATAACTGCTTGAAATGTTGTTGCATAGCATCTATCTGGAATCATTGCTAGTGTATCTTCTTCTTTATCGTTTGCATTCCACATCTTACCACCACCTCTAATCATAGCTGGCATAGATGCATCAATAATAACATCAGAAGGCACATGTAAATTTGTAATGCCTTTGTGTGAGTTAACCATTGCAAGTTTTGGTTGTTTTTCATAAATAGCAGCTATATCAGCTTCAATTTCAGCTTTTTTATCTGCATCTAATTTATCTAAATAGTAGTATAAATCACCAATACCATTATTGAAATTAACACCTAATTCATCAAATAACTCTTTATGTTTTTCAATTAAGTCTTTAAAGTAAACTTTAACTGCATATCCAAACATAATTGGATCAGATACTTTCATCATAGTAGCTTTTAAATGTAGTGATAATAATACATCTTTTTTCTTTGCTTCATCAATTGCTTCTTGATAAAACTCTTGTAAAGCTTTTGCACTCATTTTTGTAGCATCTATAACTTCACCTGCTTCTAAAGGAGTTGAAGCTTTTAATACTTTTTCATTTCCATTTTCATCAATGAAAGAAATTTTAACATCATTCTCTTTTTCCATTGTTGCTGAAAGTTCAGAACCATAAAAATCATCTTTTTGCATATGTGCAACAGCAGTTTTAGAATCTTTTTTCCATTCACCCATTCTATGAGGATTATTTTTTGCATAATTTTTAACAGCACCTGGTGCTCTTCTATCTGAGTTTCCTTCTCTAAGTACTGGATTAACTGCACTTCCTAAAATCTTTGAGTATCTTTTCGTAATCTCTTCTGATTCATCATAATTTGGTACATTAAAGCCTTTTTCTTGTAGCTCTTTAATTGCAGCTTTTAATTGTGGAATTGAAGCTGATATATTTGGTAATTTAATTATATTTGCATTTGGATCTTGTGTTAACTCTCCAAGTATAGCTAAGTGATCGCTCATTTTTTGATCATCTGTTAGATTATCTGGAAAATTAGCAATAATTCTACCTGCTAGCGAAATATCTTTTGATACCATCTCAATATTCGAGCTTTTAGTAAAGGCTCTAACAATTGGTAAAAAAGAGTATGTTGCTAATGCTGGGGCTTCATCAACTTTTGTATAGATTATCTGTGATGTTTGTTTTGTCATATTTCTTCCTCATGTTTTAGTTCAATTAATTTAGGTTAAATCAACCAAATTCAAATGTACAATATAATAACATTAGTTTATTTGATAGCTTTTAAAACATGGTGTGTATTATAAGATAATGACATCTTTGTTTCATAAATTCACATTAACTATTTTACATTATCAAAAAGAGATTTTATTGATTTTGTGTTTTCTTTAGAATTGCTTTTAGGAAATACATAGAGTTCTTTTTTAGGGCTTTCTTTAGTTTTAGAATTGCTTTTTTTCTTTTGAATTTCTTCTCTTTTTTCTTTTGTTTTTTTCTTTAAATTTCTTTTAATTATTCTATTTTTATTGATATTATTTACATGCTCTTTATAGCTTTTTGAAAAAGAGTGCAGTCCATTTTTTTCATTTTTTACAAAATATAAATAGTCTGTCTTAGCTGGAAAAATTGCAGCTTTTATTGCATCTAAACTTACAGCACAAATTGGATGTTCTGGAAGACCTCTATTTTTATAAGTATTATATGAACTATTATCTTCTTTTATTCTTTGTGATGTGATTTTAATATGTGAATATTTACCATAATTTAAAGTTCCATCCATTTGTAGTTTCATGCCTTTTTTCAATCTATTGTGTATTACACTTGAAACAATTGGCATTTCATCACTATTAGCAGCCTCTTTTTGAATTACAGAAGCTAAGGTAATATAGTAGTACCATCTTTTCTTATCATACTCTCCAAATATTTTATTTGAGATACTTTCATATTGTTTATTTGTAGTTGAAAAAAGATAAAATAAAAGGTGATCTTCTTTCATACCATAAGGTAAAGAGTATGTATCAGCTAAAATATTTCCATCTTTTTTGTATGCATATTTATCATAAACTTTTTGAAGATTTTTTCTTGAAAGATTCATTTTCTTTGATATATCATCTAAAAAAACATAAGATGTTTCTCCTGGAATTAATGTAATATCTTTTAAAGCAGCTTTTGATGTAGTGATTTTATATAAAAAATCAGCTTTTGTAAGATAGTTTTCTTTTATATCAATCCAACCACTTTGTGGGTAGCCTAAAAATCTAAGATAAACTTTATCTATAAGTCCTAATTCATATCCTGATTTATTTAAATATGTTATAATACTATTTGTACTACCTTTAGGTATAAATATAACTTTTGTTGTACTTAATGGTAATGTTAAGTAAAATAGTACAACTATAGAAAAGACAAGGATAAGTTCAGTAATGTCAAAAAGAATTAAACTCTTTATTCTCTCACTTGTCTGTTTAGTTTTTGCATTTGTTTTTTTATTATTTTTTGGCATAAAAATTGATTCAATCTCTTTTGGTGAAGTTTCAGTTTCGAAATTGTATATAAAGTTTGATAAAAAACTTATTGTAAATATAAAACAGGTAACATTTAAATCAAATAAACAAGAGACAAACAACTCACTTGATAACCTAAAAACCAATATTAAGAGGCTTCCTTCTTTATTAGAATATTTTAAAGAAATTAATATTGAAACATTAAAAATAAATGATAATATTTTTACAATTTATTATGATAAAAAGCATCTTTATTTAGATAATCAATATTTAAACTTATCTTCAAAAATAGATGTTCATTCAAAAAGTATAACCTTAGACCTTTATTCTTTGTATTTAAAAGATTTAAAACTTTTTTTCAAAGGTAAAGTAAAAGTCAATATGTTCAAAGAAATTGTTACATATTTAGGAAAATATTCTTACAAAGATGTTTCAGGAGAATTGAACTTACAAGCTGATAAAGATTATTTGGATTTTTATATAAATACAAATGAGTTAGATAATATTAAGTTTGTAAGAGATTTTGTACGCTTATCAAGTAATATTGCAGAAGCTTGGATGTATGATAATGTAACTGGTAAAATGAAACTTAATTATTTTTATGGGAAATTAAAAACAGATACTTTTGAACCTGTATTAGACTCTTTTGAGGGAAATGCAACTATAGAAAATGCAAAAATAAGATTTCACAAAAATGCTAAAACTGTAAATACTAAGAAACTAAGTGTTGATTATGAAGATGATAAATTAAAGTTTACAATGGAAAAACCAACTTATGATAAAACAAAACTATATGGAAGTTCTGTTGTTATTAATAATCTTACAAGTGAAGCAAATGGTGAAGTTGTTGTTAATATAAAAACAAAAAGTGCATTAAATGATGATATTTTAGGTATTTTAAAAGCATATGACATTTACTTACCCCTTAAGCAAACAAAAGGAGTTACAAACTCAACTTTTACTTTAGTTGTTCCATATTTATTAGAAAAAGATATGAAAACAACTGGTTATTTTGAAGCTAAAGATTCAACTTTTAAGTTACAAAACTTTGAATTTTTTACAAAAGATGCAAAAGTTCAATTGCAAGGTTCAAATGTAATTATTAAAAATTCACATATTAAACATCAAGATATGTTTGAGGGAAGATTAAATTTAAATATTGATACAAATAACTCTTTAGCAAATGGTGATGTTCTTTTAAACTCTTTGCAAATAAAAAGCTCTGATGAAGATATAATTAATGCAAAAGATTTAAAAACAGCAATTGCTATTGATTTTACAAAAGATACAATTTTAAAATTTGATGACATAAATACACAACTAAGTATTAAAAAAGATAGTATAGATATTAATATAAAAGAACTTTTACAAATTTATGAGTATTCTGCTTTATTAAAGAAATTGAATATAAAAAATGGAAGTATTGATTTAGAAGTTTTTAACAATAATAAAATCGACTTTAATTTACTTCTTGATAATCTTGAATATCCTATTTTTAAAAATAATAAAAAGATAAATAAGCTTAATTTCTTAGGTCAAATACGAAATGAAGATTTATTTATATCAAGCAAAAAGAAAAATATAATTATTAAAAAAATAGAGAATATGCCCCTTGAAGTCAAACTAAGCTCTTTTGATATAAATGCAGATGAGTTTAAAAAAAGTTCAAGTAAAACAAATAATATATCAAATGAAAATATAAATTTACATATGAAAAATATGAATTTAACAATTGATAAAAATGAGTACTTTGCAAATGAAGCATTTGTAAATATAAAAGACTCAAAAGTTAATTTCAAAGGAGATTTTGATACTTTGGTTTTTCCTTTTTATCAAGATACAAAACAAGTTACAAACTATAATTTAGATGGTATTTATGATTTAAAAAAAGAGAATTTACAATTAAAAACAGATGATAAAAAAGTTACATTATATATAGTTCCAAGTAAAAGTTTAAAATTAAACTTACAAGATTATGATTTGCATGTTAGAACTAAAGATGATAATAGTGATTTAAGTAGTTTTAAAACTTTAGAAATAGATGCACAAAACTCAAATATTGTTATAAATGATGAGTATAAAGCATTGGCTAAAAAATATCGTGTAAAAGTAGATGAAAATGAACAAAGTTTTACTTTAGAAAATAAGAAAATATTAGTTACTTATAAAAAAGACAAAGATAAAAAAATAAAAATAAAAGCTAATAATTTAAATGATAAGTTTATAAATACTTTAGCAAATAAAGAAGTTTTAAAAGGTGGTAGTGTTGTTTTTATTGCATCAGGAGATGAAAAGAGTTTAGATGGAAAAGTTATATTAAGTGAAAATAAGATTGAAAACCTTTCAATTATTACAAATATTGTAACACTAATTAATACTTCACCTGCATTGATAAATCCACTATTAGCAATTCCATCAATTGCATCAATGGCCTCAAATGAGGGCTTTGCTTTAAATGGCTATAAAGTAAATGATGGATATATAGATTTTGTTTATAATTTTGAAACAAACTTTTTAAACTTAAATGAGATAGTTACTGTTGGAAATGGTATTGATTTTGAGGGTAAAATGATGGTTGATCTTGATTCAAGAGTAATTGATGGAAAATTAAATCTTATCTTTTTTAAGGGTTATTCAAGTGTTGTAGGCTCTATTCCTGTACTTAATTATGTATTCTTAGGTGATAAAAAGCGAGTTGAAACACAAATTGAATTAAGTGGAACTTTAGATGATCCTAAAATAGTATCAAATATTGCAAAAGATTCCATAAATGCTCCTGTAAATGTAATAAAAAGAATTATCAAATCGCCATTGAAACTATTTGAATAAATGAGTAGAAAAGTTTATTCTACTCATTTCTTAATACATCAATAACATCTATTTTAGTTGCTTTTTTAGCAGGATAATATGAAGATAAAGTAACAATAACAGCAGCACCAATAACAATTGAAATAAAGTCAATTAAGTCCAAATCAAGGGGAAGTTTTGATGTTCCATATACATCAGCAGGAAGAGAAATAATCTCAAAAGTATCTAATATCCACATACCGAAAAATCCCAAGAAAACTCCAATAACAATTCCTGAAAATCCAATAATAGTACCAAGTTTTAAAAAGATTGATTTTATCTCTTTAGCACTAGCTCCCATAGATAAAAGTAGGGCGATTTCTTTTCTTCTACTCATAACAGTCATAAGAAGTGAAGAGATAATATTTAATGATGCAACAAGAATAATAAGCATAAGTACTATAAAAAGTGCTTTTTTCTCCATTTGCATTGCTGCAAAAAAGTTTCCATTTTGTTGCCACCATCCAACAATTCCAACTCCTTCTTTTTTCAAATCTTTTCTTAAAATCTCTATATCATCAAAAGCGTTATTTGAGTAAACATGTATTCCATCAAAGCTGTTTGAGTCTTTTTGCATTATAGTTTGCAGTGATTCAATTGAAGTATAAATATATGCTTTATCATAAGCATGAAGCCCTGAAGTAAATGCACTTTTATATTTGAACCTTTTCATTTTTGGCATCATAGAAAATCCACTTGGATTTAATGAAGTGAAATATAAAGTTACTTTATCATCTTTTAATAAAAACAACTCATCTTTAATACCTTGACCTACTACAATATCATACTTTTTTAAATCAAGATTTTTAACTGCTTCTTTATATATTGAGTTAATATTTGCTTCTTTTTTTTGATCAACCCCAAAAATAACTGCACCACTCATCTTATCACCACTTTGAACAATTGCTTGAGATGTTAAGTATGGAGAAAATTTTAAGTTTGGATAGTTTTTTTCAAGTTTAGATAATAGCTCTTTATTAACACTATTTTGATATTTTGGATATATTGAAAGAGGGTAGTTCATTGTAAAAAGTTTTTTTTCAAACTCTTTTGCAGTACCATTCATAATAGCCATAGAAATAATTAATACCATTACTCCAATAGCAACACCAATAAATGCCAAAATGGCACTTACTGATATAAAAGGATTTTTTTTATCAAACCTAAGATATTTTTTTACTATAAAGTTTACTAACTCTTTATTCAACATTAATTTCCTGCTACTAAACCTCTTTTAGGTCCACTCTTTCCGCAACAGTTTTTATATTTCTTACCAGAACCACAAGGGCAAGGCTCATTTCTTGCTATTCTTTTCTCTTTTTTTTCAATTTTTTCTTCAAAATTAGTTTGTAAGTTTTCAGTAGCTTCTTCCATTTGAGCTCTCATCTTCTCAATTGCTTCTTGTTCTTTTTGTGCATCTTCTTTATTTTGAAGTTGAATAGTAAATAAAATTTTTATAATTTCATGTTTAATTGAGGCAATTAAATCAATAAACATATTATAAGACTCTTTTTTATACTCAACTAATGGATCTTTTTGATTATATCCTCTAAGTCCAATACCTGTTTTTAGTGTATCCATTGAATATAGATGTTCTCTCCATGCATTATCTAAGATTTGTAAGTATAAAATTCTTTCAATTTCACTTCTTTGTTCAGGTGCTGCAATACTCATCTTATCTTCATAAATTGTTTTTATCATCTCAATTAGTTTGTTTTCCAAAGATTCATAAGAATCACTTACAATATCATCTTTTTCAACTATTAAATTTAACTCTTCTTTTAATTTTTGAACTACAAAGTCATAATTAAAATCTTCAGGTGCCATTCCGTCAATTATTTCAGCTTCACTTAGTAAAGTTTGAACATATTCAGCTCTATTTTCTTCAAGTTTACTAGCAATATCAAAATTTGGATCTAATAAATCATCTCTAAAGTTATAGATTACTTTTCTTTGTTCATTGGCAACATCATCATACTCAAGTAGATGTTTTCTACTTTCAAAGTGCATTGATTCTACTTTTTTCTGTGCATTTTCAACAGCTCTTGTCACCATTTTTGATTCAATGTGTTCACCTTCTTCAATACCAAGTCTATCCATAATTTTACTGATTTTATCACTTCCAAAAATTCTAAGTAAATTATCTTCTAATGATAAATAAAATTGTGACTCACCAACATCACCTTGTCTACCAGCTCTACCTCTTAATTGATTATCAATTCTTCTTGATTCATGTCTTTCAGTACCAATAATTGCTAATCCACCAAGATCTAAAGTCTCTTTAGTAAGTTTAATATCAACTCCACGACCAGCCATATTTGTTGCAATTGTTACAGCACCTTTTTCACCAGCTTTTTCAATAATTTTTCCCTCTTTTTCATGCTGTTTTGCATTTAAAACTGTATGGGGAACTTTTTCTTTTGTTAATAAATTATGTAAAAGCTCTGATTTTTCAATTGAAGCTGTACCAACTAATACAGGTTGACCTTTTTTATTATATTCTTTTATTTTTGCACAAACTGCATTGAACTTTTCTCTTTCACTTTTGTAAATAAGATCATTTTTATCAAGCCTTGCAATTGGTACATTTGTAGGAATAGATACAACATCAAGATTATATATTTCTGCAAACTCTGTTGCTTCTGTTTGAGCAGTACCTGTCATACCAGCTAGTTTCTTATACATTCTAAAGTAGTTTTGAAAAGTAACATCTGCTAATGTTTGAGACTCTTCTTGAATAGCAACACCTTCTTTTGCTTCTAAAGCTTGATGTAATCCATCACTAAATCTTCTTCCCTCACTTAATCTTCCCGTAAACTCATCAACAATAATTACTTCATTATCTTTTACTACATAATCAACATCTTTTTCAAAAATATAGTTTGCTTTTAGTGCTTGGTCAAGATTATGAGAAAGCATTGCATTCTCTAATGAGTACATATTATCAACGCCATATAGTTTTTCTGCTTTTGAAATACCTTCTTCTGTAATTAAAATAGTTCTATTTTTTTCATCAACTGTAAAGTCACCAGTTGAGTATGGTTTTTCATCAGCAGATTTTGGCTCAATTAATTCACCTTTTTCTAATTTTAATGCAATTTCATTAGATCGTACATAATCAGAATTTTTATGATTTGCAGGTCCAGAGATAATAAGTGGAGTTCTTGCTTCATCAATTAAAATAGAGTCAACTTCATCAACTATTACAAAGTTATGACCTCTTTGAACCTTTTCTTCAATATCTAAAGTCATATTTGATCTTAAATAATCAAATGCAAACTCATTGTTTGTTCCATAAGTGATATCGCAATTGTATTGCTCTTTTCTTTCTAAATCATCTTTGATCTCACCTAAGATAACACCTACACTAAAACCAAAAAAGTTATATAATTTTTCTAATTCAAGGGCATCCCTTTGAGCTAGATAATCATTTACAGTCACAACGTGAACACCTTTTTTAGTCATTGCATTTAAAATAACTGGTAAAGTAGCAACTAATGTTTTACCCTCACCAGTTTTCATCTCTGCAATTCTTCCATCATGCAAAACCATACCACCAATTAGCTGTACATCAAAGTGTCTCATTCCCAAGATTCTTTTACTTGCTTCCCTTGTTAGGGCAAATGAGTCATTTAAAACATCATCTAAAGTTTTTTCTTCATTTAATACTGATTGTTTTAACTCTTCAAAGCTTTTTTGTAAAGCTTCGTCACTTTGATTTTCATATTTACTTTCTAAGGCTGTAATAGCATTTGCTCTTTTTTTATATCTTTTTACTTCTCTATCATTTTTATTACCAAATAGCATTGCAAATACATTTAACATAAAATAAATTCCTTTTCGTTATAATCACAAATATTATATAAAAATTAAGGTTAAAGTATGTTTTATAGGTTTATTTTTCTTTTAGGAATTTTTATTCTTTCAAGTTGTTTTGCAAATGTATTTAAAGATTTAAAAAGTTTTAAAGCTGATTTTACACAAGAGATTAAAAATAGTTCAAATAGTAGTATTAAATATGAAGGTGAAGTTTTTATAAAAAGTAGTGGTAAAGTACTTTGGAAGTATAAAGCACCTGTATTTAAAAATGTTTATATAAATGAAGATTTTGCAATAGTTGATGAGCCTGATTTAGAACAAGCTATATTTACTTCATTGGATAATAAAGTAGATATGATTAGACTTTTAAATAGTGCAAAACAAATTAGTGAAAACAAGTATGAAACAAAACTTTATGAAACAAAGTATGAAATAACAGTTAAAAATGAAAAAATTTCAAAAATATCATACACAGATAATTTAGAAAATAAAATTACAATATCTTTTTTTAATATTGAACAAAATATCAAATTAGAAGATAGTTTATTTAAATTTTTGGCCCCTGATTATTATGATATTATAAGAAAATAAAGATTATTTAGATAAGATTACAAAATATTAGGTACAACAGACGATAGCTTTTAATTAAGAGGAAAGTCCGAGCTGCTGTGAAGTATGGTTCCATTTAACGAATGGCTAGAGTAATCTAAGGGATAGTGCAACAGAGAATAAACCGCCCAATTTTTTGGGTAAGGGTGAAACGGTGAGGTAAGAGCTCACCAGACTTTTGAGTAATTTTAAGTGCTTTGTAAACCCAACCTGCAGCAAGAAGAGTGTGGTATTAACTTCACAATTATTGCTCTTCGCTAGAGTATTAAAGTAATTTAATACATAGATAAATTATCGTCAAAAACAAAACTCGGCTTATGTTGTGCCTAATACTTAATTAAATACTTTTTGATATAAAGAAGTATATGGATATTTTCCTTCGATATTTTTAACTTCAATATAAACTTTTTCTTTTATATAATTACAAAGTTCTTCTCTTTGTTTAGATGGGTTAGCATTATATAATCCTACACAAAGTGCATATGAATCTGCTAAAGCTTGTATATGAATCTTTCTTTGTTCATATTGAACTAACTCTTTTTTTATATTGTAAGAAAAAAACTTCACAAACAAATAAGCAAGTCCAAAACCTACAAATGATGATATAACTACTATTTTTAGATATTTTTTAAACATACATAATAATACAAAAAAAATCTAAATATTTATATTAAGTTGTATAT
>NZ_JBSRRO010000025.1:0-37902 GCF_055140965.1 Malaciobacter sp. | reverse complement strand
TGTAGTAAAAAATTATAACTTATCTGAAGTTCAATTCAACTTTTTAAAATTTAAATCAGCTTAAATTACGGGTTGTTTTTTATAATCTGCAAGTGGCTCAAAATAAAATATATAAGTATTAATGTAAAATAGTAAAAAGTAGTAATTAAATAGGATTTAAAATGGAAAAAGAACTATCAAAACTTGAACAATTAAAAGCATCTAGAAATCCCTTGAGGGTTATAGATGATATTTATAAAGAAGCTAATGAAGGAGTACCTTTAAGTGAAGATTATATTGGTTTGCTTAAGTGGTATGGAATGTATCCTCATATAAATCATGATAATTTAGAAGATAAAAAATATTTTATGAAAAGAGTAAAATTAGTTGATGCTTCTATGAATCTTGAGCAATTAAAAGTAATGGCTAAAATAGGAAAAAAATATGCACAAGGTTTAGTTGATTTTACAACAAGAGAGAATGTACAATTTCATTATATACAAATAAAAGATTTACCAGAAATATTTAATATGTTAGAGTCTGTTGGATTAACATCAAGAATGGCTTCAGGTGATGGACCAAGACCAATTGTTACATGTCCTGTTAGTGGATTAGATCAAAATGAAATTTTTGATGTGACAAAAATAGTAAAAGAGATTGATACATATTTTGATACAAACGAAGATCAATTTTGTAACTTCCCTAGAAAATATAAACTATCAGTTAGTGGTTGTTCATGTCACTGTTGTGGACATGAAATACAAGACCTAGCATTTACAGCTTTTAAAGTAGAAGATGAAGTGCTATTTGATATGACAATTGGTGGAGGATTATCAAAATCAAAACAAATTGCATATAGAGCAAATAGATATGTTAAAAAAGAGCAAATAAAAGATATAGCTATTGCAGTTGCAGAAATTTTTAGAGATAATGGAAATAGACATAATAGAAATAAAGCAAGAGTTAGACACTTAATTAATGATTGGGGTGTTGAAAAGTTTGTAGATGAAATAGAGAATAAAATTGGATATAAACTTCAAATTGGATTAGAAGAACCAGAAATTACGCCAATTGAAAAAAGAAATCATTTTGGAATAAATAAATCTAAAATTGAGGGTGAAAGTTTTATTGGATTTGCAACAATAGCAGGAAGAGTTCCAGGTGATGATTTTGAAAAGTTTGCTACTATTTTAGAAAAATACGATGCAAAAGGAATAAGACTTACAACTAGACAAAACTTTATTGTATATGGTGTAAAAAATGAGTTTGCAAAGCAGTTAGCTGATGAATTTGATGCTTTAGGATATCCTTATAAACCAAACACATTTAGAGGTATAATACAAAGTTGTACTGGAAAAGAGTTTTGTAAGTTTGGAATTACAGAAACAAAAAACTATACAAATTCATTGATAAAATATCTTGAAGATAAATGTAGTGATTTTGATGAGTACATTAAAATATCAGTATCAGGTTGTGGAAATGCATGTTCTCATTCTCAAATTTCTGATATTGGATTAATAGGTTGTAAAACAAGAGTTGATGGTCAAAGAGTTGAAGCTTATGATATTCAACTAGGAGGACATTTACAAGGAACAATAAAGAGTAAATTTGCTCAATCTTCAAAATTGAAAATACCAGCAGATGAAGTTCCAAGTTTTATTGAAAAACTAATTAATGATTATAAAAAAGATAACTTAAATAGTAAAAGTTTTAAAGAGTATTTAACAAAAGTTGATTTAAATAGTTAAAATACAAAAGAGTTAATCCTCTTTTGTATGTCTTATTATATTTTTAAGTCTTCTTCTCATCTTTACAATTTTTTCTTTACTTTTTGAAGATAAGTCTATATCATTGTTATCAAAATCTTTTCCAAATTCAATACTTAACATATCGGACTTTTTCATTTTTAATATTTGTGAGAAAAATATACTTCTATGTCCAGTAATTAAAAAACTAATAACAGCACTTATTGCTGCATAATGCGCTATTTCAACTCCAAAGAGTTCAACTGCCATAATAGTAGCTGCAATTGGAGCATTAGCTGCACCTGCTAATACACTTGTGAATCCTAAAGCTGCAAATAATGCAAGATTATCTCCAAAAAGTCCTCCCAAAAAGTGTCCACTTGTGGCTCCTATATAAAATATAGGAGTAATAACTCCTCCACTACCACCAGCAGACAGTGTTATGGAGGTGAAAATGGTTTTCATAATAAATGCATACCATGGGACATCTTCTGCTATACTAGGATCTGAATAAAGAACATCAGAAATAGTATCAAGACCTAATCCAAAATATCTATCTCCAACAAAAAAAGATAAAATTACTAAGATTAATCCACCTAAAAAAGCTTTTGTGTAAATATTTATATCAATTCTTTTTATATAATATTCAGATTTTTTAAAAGCTGTAATTAAAAAATCAGAAACAATACCAAAAAATAATCCAGCAATTATAACTTGAAAAACTAAAGTTAAATCTATAGGAATTGCTTGGGAAAAATGTAAATTAAAATAGGTATAGTTTACTCCAAGCATTTTTGCAGTTGTATATGCAGCAAAGCCAGAGATAAATGAAGGAAGAAGCACATCATACATAATGATACCTACAATTAATACTTCAACTCCAAAAATTGCTCCTGAAATCGGAGTTCCAAATACAGAAGCAAAACCTGCACTAATACCACAAATAACAAGTTTTTTTCTATCTTTTTTTGAAAATTTAAAAAGGTCAGATAAAAAAGAAGCACTCCCTGCACCAATTTGTGCACCAGGACCTTCTTTTCCAGCTGAACCACCAGCAAAAAGAGTTATTAATGTTGCAAGTAATTTTACAGGAATAACTGCAACTTCAATTTTACCATCTCTTTTATGTACAGCTTCTATTACTTTTTCTGTTCCATGTCCTTTTGCATTTGGAGCAAATTTTCTAACAAGGTAAACACTAAGCATTAAAGCAAAAGGTAATAAATAATAATAATCAAAAGGAAGAAAATCTCTACTTACTTCTGCTTGGTGAATAGTATTTAAAAAAAATGCAATAATAAAGCCAATTGTTACACCTACAAAAGATGATAATAAAACCCATTTTGTAACACTAAAAAATATAACTGATTGTTCTATAATATGTTTTTTCATGAAAGTACTTAATAATTGGTTTTCTTTTAATTTTAACTAATTTAATATGAATTTAAGATTAGAAAAAAGAAAAATTTCAATATTTTGTGCCTATATTTAGGGACTTTGTTTTGAAAAAACAAAAAAAAACAAAAATCAATCACAAAAATCCTTAAATTTTGCTATAATATATGTAATTACTAAAATAAAGGGTAAGAGTGGAGAATTTAGCGAAAGAAATTTCTGAAGTTATAGTTTCAAGTAGAATAACAAATATTACAGATAATATGGATGATGTTATAGATATATTACAAAAAGATGAAGACCTATTTTATAAAGTAGAAAATCTATTAACAAAAGATGATATTGTTTGGGTAAACAAAAATAATAATAAAATTTTCTTTGAAGTATCTTTTGATAATGACTATCCAAAATCTGTAAACAGTAAAATTTTAGACTTAGATACGGAAGTTAAGTGGATTGAAAATCAAATATGTAAAGAAGAAGAGTCTATAAATTGGGAAAATGTAAAATATAGATACAAAAGAGCTTTAAAAGAGTTGGGCTTTAAAAATGTGACTTACTACCAAAAAGTAAGAGAAGTGATAAAGCTTAAAAAACCTACAAGATGGAGATTTTTAAACAATAACTAAAATCATTAGCATATGCATATTCTAAGATTATTTAGAGTAAATTTATATATATAATTTACTTAGGAATATTTATGCAAGAAATAAAACTAGAATCTATTGAAACTGAGCTTTTCAAAGCTACATGGAGCCTTTATGAAGGCTCTTTTCCCTCAAATGAAAAGCGAGAATTATCTGTACAAGAAAAAATACTTAAAAATAAAAATTATACTGCATTATGCTATTTAGATAGTAAAAACCAATTAATTGCATTGCTGTTTTATTGGAAACTTGGTGAATTTTATTTTATAGAACATTTTGCTGTTCACCCAAAGTGTAGAGGACAATCTTATGGGACGAAAATATTAAATGAATTTTTGAAAGATAAGAAAAATGTAGTTTTAGAGATTGAGCCTGTATGTGATGAACAGACAAAAAAGAGGTTGGATTTTTATAAAAGAGCTAATTTTGTTGAAAATAACTATGAACATTATCAAATACCTTTAAAAAAAGATGATAAATCAATTATATTAACTCTATTATCTTATGAAAAAGCAATCAATAATGAAGAGTATAGTAAACTTCATAAAATAATGCAAGAAAATCTTGCAATTTATTAGGAGATATTATGAACATATTGATTGCAAGTGATTCATTCAAGGACTCTTTAAGTTCAATGCAAGTTGCCAATGCAATACAAAAGGGTTTTTCAAAAGTTTTTGATGATGCAAAATATCAAAAATTTTTTTTAGCAGATGGAGGAGAGGGCACACTAGAATCAATCTGTACACAAACATTGAATTGTCAAGAAAAAAAGCTTGAAGTATTAAACCCAATTGATGAAAAAATCACAGCAAAATATGCTTTTATAGATGAAAAAACTGCTGTTATAGAGATGGCACAAGCAAGTGGATTAGAAATTGTAAAAAAAGAGAAAAGAGATATTATTAATTCTACAAGTTTTGGTTTTGGGCAATTAATTGCAGATTCAATAAACAATGGAGCAAAAAAACTTATTTTAGCAATTGGCGGAAGTGCTACAAATGATGTTGGAATTGGAATGCTTCAGGCATTAGGTGTAAAGTTTTATGATAAGCATAATGAAGAGATATCTACTAGTAAAATATTGACTGCAAAAGATATATTTAAAATTGAAAATTTTGATATTAGTGCATTGAGTGCTTTTAAAGATATTGAAATAGTAATTGCTAGTGATGTTACTAATCCTTTGTGTGGTAAAAATGGTGCTACTCATATATTTGGAAAACAAAAAGGAGCAACTTCAAAGCACATTGAATTTCTAGAAGAGAGTATATTTAAATTTTCAAAAATTTGTGAGAAAAAATTAGCAAAGAAAACAAAAGATGAACAAGGAGCTGGAGCTGCTGGTGGAGTAGGTTTTGCTTTAAATACATTTTTAAACGCAAGGTTTAAAAGTGGAATTGATACTGTAATTAATTTGGTAGATTTTGAAGAGAAAGTTAAGAATGCAGATTTAATAATTACAGGTGAGGGTAGAGTTGATGAGCAGACTATTTATGGAAAAACTATAACAGGAGTTTTAAAACTAGCTGTAAAGTATGACAAACCTGTAATAATTATAGCAGGTGGTTTGGATGAGGGATATGAAAAGTTATATGCCCATGGAGCAACTGCAATCTTTGATATAACACCTATTTCAAAACCTTTAGAAGATTTATTAAAACAAGCAGATGAGAATTTAACTGCAACAGCTTATTCAATTGCTAATATGATAGCTTTAGGGCAAAATAAGTCATTTTAAAATGTAGATATAAAAAGGAGTTAAATACTCTTTTTTATATCTTGTAGTTTTTTAATCTTATTATTATATATATCTTTCTTTGATTCAACAAATTTTATTCTATCTTCATTTATCTCTAAATATTGTTGTTTAGAGTATTTTATAATTTTAAATAAATAGTTTCTTTTTGATGTTAAAAAATCTTCGATTTTTTCAAATCCAAAATTAACTTTTAATTTTGTAAGTATTTCATCTTCTCTTGGATGAACTACATTGAATTTTGTAGGTTCTTTTTTGTGTAACTCTTCTGATTCTTGTATTTGTTGTTCAAAGTGTGCTATAGTTGCTTGAGTTGTTTGTATATAAGAGTATGACAAAGCCCCATTAAAGTATGCAAACTTTTTTCTAAGTGCAGAAATATTTTCTAATATTGTTCTATGATAATCAGATAATACATTTTCATAAACTTTTGCAGCAAAGTGTCTAGTATTTGAAAACTCTAAATCTGATGCAATTTCTCTATGTTTTTTGATTTTTTCATATGCTTCTTGCCACTTATGTATTTCTGATTTTAATATTCTATAAACATCTCTAAAAGCTTCATCTGTTTGTAGTTCATTGTTTTTTAGCATCTTAATTGAGCGTTTAAACATTTTATCTACTGTTTGATCATCATAAAATAAATTTTTATATACATTATCACTATCTATCCAGTAACTTGTAAACTCTACTTTTTCTATTTTTTTTGATGATAAGAAACCACCTTTATTTTCTTGATATCTATAATCTGTGATTTTTTTTACATTTTTAAAAGTTTCATTTGCAATTTTATCCATAATAGATTCTAAAGAAGTATAGATGTTAAATAAATCTTTAGAATACTTCTTGTATATACTATCAAATGCTTCAATTATTTGTTCTTGAGTTGATTTTAAAATATCTATTAAAGAATCATAAGTTCCAATGATTGTTTCATACTCTTTGATTAAAATATCACAAACATTTCTTAAATCTTTTTTTATAGCAAACTCTTTTGATTCTTTAGCTTGTGGTCTAATTGTATTATCAATAAACTCTAAAACTGAATTTATATTTGACTCTTCAAGTTGTTTCATGTCAAGTGAAGTATCTTTTTCTTGAATCTTATTTACTTTATCTTTAAATTTTTCAAAGTTTTGAGAAAAAAAGTCAAGAGAACTAACTTCTAAATTTTCATTTAATTTATTTTTAAACTCTTTAGTTACTTCTTCATATGCACTTTCCAGTAGAATGTTTTTTTGATGTTTTCTTGAATCTAGTGCTTGTTTTGCAGATATAGGAATAACTTCTGCAAAGTATTTATTGAATCTATTTTTGATATATTTTGTTGTTGTTTGGATTTGTTCATTTGTAAATTTATCTTTTTGATTTAGTACACATAAAGATTTATTTTTAAAGTGTTGCATGTACTCTTCTAAAACTTCTGCTTCACTCATTTTTCCTGCATTATCAATAAGAGTTAGCCAAATTATTCCTCCAACATCTCTTAATACTCTTCTAGTTGTTTCTGTATCACCTTGGCTTTGTGAGTTAAGCCCTGGAGTATCAACAAATGATATATCTTTTAAAATATCCATTGGAGCATATAGTGTTAAATATTTTACTTCTTCAAGCTCTTCTTTTCTTTGATCTGTAAAATCAGCAATTGCATCGATACTATAATACTCTTCTGCACCTGATTTGTAAGTAATTTTTAATTTATACTCTTCACCATAATTTATAAAATTAACTTTTGATGTAACAGGAGTTATTCCAGTTGGAAGAATATTTCTTGATAATAGTGCATTTAAAAAAGTTGATTTTCCAGCTGAAAATTGTCCTGTTATTGCAACTTCCATTGGATATCTTGCTCTTCTAATAAATTTATCTAAAATTGATTTTAATTGCACTGATGGTAAAAAATCATCATCTAAAAGTAAATCCTTTACTTTTCTTATTTCTCCTTCTATACTATTTTCATAAACTACATCTTTTTTTATGTAAGCGTCTTTATATTCTATTACAAATTGTTGTAATAACTTCATTTTTTACAACCTTTTTTTATTGTTTCTAATCTTTTTAAATTTTTATGAATTTCGATTGAAATTTTATCTTTATTTTTATCATTTTCTTTAAATGAATTAATCTGTTCTTTTAATATTTGTTCATTAGTTAATAATTTAGTCTCAAAACTCTTAAGTGGTGCATTTAATGTATCAAAAAATGTATCAATTAGTTGTTCTGAAACCTCTTTTGCTTTAGTTTTAATACTTTTTTCAATACTTATAAACTCTTCTTCCAAAACTTTTTGAATTTGTAAATCTAAACTTTGTATTTTTGATGCTTTTGCTTTAGAAACTAAATTAGTAATTTTTAGAATTAATATATCATTTGAAGAAGTTAAAAATCCACTTTTAAAGTCTTGTTGAAAAAAACCTCTTGCATCAAAATTATCATTGTCATGCTTTAATGAAAAACCAAAATCATGATATTTTTGTTCACAAATTTCACCAATATTTTGAGATTTTTTTATAAATTTATATCTATAATCCCTTACTACATCAATTATTCCATCTTTTAATGCAGTTTGAATGATATTTACTATTCTACTTTGTAGAGGTTTTTTCTTCTCTTTTTCAAATGTATATTTTACATCACTAACGACTCTTTGTCTGATAATATTTTGTAAGTCTATTAATTCTGTACTTAAAAATGCTTCTAATGATTCTATATAATTCTTTGCATCACTTTTATAATAAGTTATATCTTCTTGCATTGCTTGAAAGATTTTTTCATTTGCAGATTTCTTTTTATTGAACTCTTTTAATTCTGCTTCTAATTCATCTTTTGATTTTGCTAATAATCTTAATTCATAATTTAGTGCTGAATATTGTTTATCAATTGCTTTTATCAATTGTGATTTAGCACCTTTAATAATAAGCTCTGTTTTTGAACTATTTTTTCCAAATAGTGATTCAAAAAGATAGTTTTCAATTTCTATAATACCTGTATCTTCAAGTTTAAATCCAGCTTCTAGTGCTTCTTTTTCTTTTCCTGTTCTATGAAGTAAAGCCATTTTCCCAGAAATTGGAATAAATTTGATAGTTTTTAAAATATAGTCTAGTTGACTATCTTTATTTAAATTATGAAGTTGTCTTTTAATTGAAGTTTTTGTGTAGTTTATTACTTCTTCTAACTCTTCTTTTGATACTGTATCTGCTCTTGTGATTACTATTAATAGTTTTGAAATATTTTGATATAGTAATGCATCTACAATAAACTCTACATCTTTTAAAGTTGCACTTTGACTTACATTCATTAAGTGTAGCATCATATCACAGTTTGATAAGTACTCTTTTGTTATCTCTTCTCTTTGAATAACCGGATCATCAAGTCCTGGAGTATCAACTATTTCTATACCATCTTTTAAAAAATTTAAATCTGATTTTAATTCTACATATTTAACTAAATTACATCTTTTCCCACTAGCTTCTGCTGATGTGAAAGAAGCTAAATTCTCAATATCAACCTTATCACTTCTTGTGTCATCTTTTATATAATTATCTAATTCATCTTTAAACAATGATTTAGTTTCATTTACAAAATCTTTAATTGATTCTATTTCATTGGCGCTATTTTCTATTTTATTCCACTCTTCTTTATTCCAATAAAATACATTTGCAGATGGATTTTTATCATATTTTACAATTGTTAAATTTGCAGTTTCAGGAACAACTGCACTTCCTAATATCTCTTTACCCATAAGTGCATTAAGCATTGTAGATTTACCAGCATTCATAACACCAGTTATTCCAATTGAGAATTTTTGAGAATTTATGTAATTTATTGTATCTTCAAGTTCTTGTTTTAAATCTTGTTTATTAAATATCTCTTTTAGCTCTTCTATGATTTTTGATATCTCAATTTTATGTTCATTAAAGTTTAAATTATCATCTATAAAAATATCAGAGTTTATCTCTTTTTTATTAATTTCACTAGGGTCAAATAAAGAAATCAGTTTTTCATTATCTGAAACAGTAATTATCTTTTCATTTTTTAGATATTCAAATGCATTGTGCAATATTGATATATTATTATTTTCATGATTTATAATCTCTTCTATTAGATTATATTGAAGTTGATAAAGTTCATTTACATTATTTGGTGTTTTACTAGTTATTTTTTTACATAAAGAGTTAAAAGAGTTTAATGGTAAGTATTTTTCATAATTTTTTCTATTTGCACTTAAAATTAAAGCAACTATTTCAAAGAATTCATTTGTATTTGACTTAATAATTTCATATGAAATCTCTTTTTTTATTAAAATTCCATGATAAAGTAAAAAGTAGTCATTTGCTAGGTTCATTATGCCTCCATATAGCATTAAATATAAAAAGATAATTACCAAAATTGGTAATTATCTTTTTATATTGTTTTAATACGAAAAGGGAGGTTAATTCTTTTCGTATTAAAGAAGTTTTATTTAATTGAAACTAATTTTCTTCTTAAATAAGCAATTTTATTTTGTAATGGTAAATGTTTTGGACAATGGTCTTCGCAAGCCATTAATGACATACATCCAAAAATACCATCATCATCACCAACTAATTCATAAAAATCTTCAGTTGTTCTATTATCATGTGGATCAACTTCAAATCTTGCTACTCTATTTAACCCAACTGGACCAACAAAATCTGGTCTCATTAATATAGTACCGCAAGAAGCAACACAAATACCACACTCAATACATCTGTCAAGTTCGAAAGTTTCATCTGCTACATCTGGATCAACTCTTTCTTCAAGTTTTGAAATATCTGGTTTTTCATTTGTATGAATCCATGATTCAACTCTTTTTGACATTTTATCCATCCATTTACCTGTATTAACAGATAAATCTTTGATAAGTTCAAATGCAGGCATTGGCATTAATTTTAATTTTCCTTCTGGGTAGCTTGATGTAAGTGTTCTACAAGCTAGTGCTGGTTTACCATTTACAACCATTCCACAAGAACCACAAATACCTGCTCTACAAACAAAGTCAAAAGATAAATCAGCATCAAAATTCTCTCTAATGTAATTTAATGCAATAAAAAGAGTCATTCCAGGAGTCTCTTCAAGTTTATAATCTACAAAATGAGGTTTTGAAACCTTACTTCTAGGATTGAATTTAAGAACTGATATAGTTATTTCTCTACCTTTTTCTACACTCATTACTTGTCTCCTACTCTTTCATTTTTCTCTTTATAATTCATTGGTAATTCAAATGGCATTAAGGCATCTTGAATCTCATGTCTATCTTTACCCTCAGCTTCAAGTTTCTCTCTAATAGAGTCAACTTCTTCTTGTCTTTTTGCAGATAGCTCATTTTCAATAATCATACCCTTAGCACCATAACCTCTAAATGCTGGTGGCATTTCCATTTTCATAACATCAAGTGGTGCATATTCAAGTTTTGGTTCAATATCATTTGGATTTGGCCATGTACATAAAGTTCTGTTTAGCCAGTTCTCATCATCTCTTTTTAGATAATCTTCTCTATAGTGTGCCCCTCTTGATTCTGTTCTATCTCTTGCACCCTTAGCTACACAAAGTGCAATTTTTAGCATTTTTGGAACTCTATACGCTTCTTCAAGTTCAGGATTTCCTGCTCTTTCTTTAGATTTTACAGTTATATTTTTTGTTTTTTCTAATAACTCTTTTAACTCTTCAACAGCCTCTTCTAAGTGTGGACCATCTCTAAAGATACCAACTTTTTCATCCATGATATCTTTCATTCTATTTTTAATTTTAAAAATATCTTCACTACCATTTAAAGCTAATAATTCATCTAAGTATGCATCTTCTTTATCCACAAACTTTTGAATTGTAGCAGTTGGAATTGTAACGTCATTTTCTTTACAAAAATCTGCAAAGTAATTACCAATAATCATACCAGCAACAACAGTTTCAGATACAGAGTTTCCTCCAAGTCTATTAAATCCATGCATATCCCAACAAGCAGCTTCACCACAAGCGAATAGACCTTTTAATCTTGTTGATTCACCAGTTGGTTTAGTTCTAATACCACCCATTGAGTAGTGTTGCATTGGTAAAACAGGAGCCCATCCTTTTTTACCCTCATCAGCTGGATCAATCCCATTAAAGATTTGACAAATCTCTTGTACATCTCTTAAGTTTTTCTCAATATGCTCTCTACCTAAAATAGAGATATCTAACCATACATGGAAACCATAAGGTGATGGTACACCTTTACCATTTCTAATATGTTCAATCATTCTTCTTGATACAACATCTCTTGAAGCAAGCTCTTTTTTCTCAGGCTCATAATCAGGCATAAATCTGTGACCGTCAACATCTCTTAAGATACCTCCATCACCTCTACAACCCTCAGTTAATAAAATTCCAGATGGAACAATTGGAGTAGGGTGAAATTGTACAGCTTCCATATTTGAAAGTGGTGCAATTCCAGTTTCAAGTGCAATAGCTGCACCAATACCTTCACAAATTACTGCATTTGTAGTTTGTTTAAATACTCTTCCATATCCACCAGTTGCGATACATGTTCCTTTTGCAACGTAAGCTTCTAATTCACCTGTAATTAAATCTCTTACAACTGCTCCGTAACATCTACCATCTTCATGAATAATAGAAATAGCTTCTTTTCTATCTCTTATATCAACTTCATGTTTTAAAGCTTCATTTGCAACACCAAATAACATAGTATGTCCAGTTGCATCTGCTGTATAGCATGTTCTCCATTTTTTTGTTCCACCAAAGTCTCTTGATGTAATAAGACCATGTCTATCTTCATCTTCTGTTATAGTAGTTTTTTTAGCATTAATAACTGCTTCTCTTGAACCTGCTCTAACTCTAGTCCAAGGTACACCCCAACCAGCTAATTCTCTAATAGCTTTTGGTGCAGTGTGAACAAACATTCTTGCAACTTCTTGGTCACATCCCCAGTCACTACCTTTTACAGTATCTGCAAAGTGTAAATCTTCATTATCTCCATCAGACATCTTTGAGTTACCTAAAGAAGCTTGCATACCACCTTGTGCAGCAGCACTATGTGATCTTTTTACAGGAACTAATGATAAAACAATTGTACTAAGCCCTTTTTTTTGTGCGGCAACAGACGCTCTAAGTCCTGCTAGTCCTCCACCTATTACTAATGCATCACAGTAATTAATTTTCATATTATGCTAGCCTCCCAGTATTGTCAATTTTCATTATTTTTGCTGTTGGAACATATCTTTCACCATAATTAGCTTTGTGCTCAAGACCTATTTTCATGTATGCTGCTAATGTAGCAAAACCTAATACAAGAAAAAATACAGTTAATGCCCATTTAACTTTTTTAAGAGTTTTTCTAGTCTCTCTTGGATTGTTCCCATCAAACCAACCCCATTTTACACATAGTCTATAAAGACCAATTGTTCCATGAAATTCAACAGCTAGTAATAAAAGGATGTATAAAGGCCACATCCAATCACTAACAACTCTATCAGAAGAAGCATAAGGCCCAATTTCTCCTGGATTACTTAACATAATATATAAGTGTACAGAACCCAAAAAGAACATTGCAAAACCAGTAAATGCTTGTATAAACCATAATTTTGTATCATCATGACCCATACTTTTTGCATGTGCTTTTACTACTTGATACTGTTTAAAGTTACCAGGTAACTTTCTCATACCTAAAGCAGCATGAACAATAAATATAACAAAAATAACTGCAACAGCTGCAGATACAAACAGGGGATGTCCTCCTTCAATTATGAAACTTCCCTCTAATGCTTTTGTTACACTATACATAAAGTCTTTACTAACTAATATCGAAGATACTAATAGCATGTGAGCCCACATAAAAAGAGCTAAAAATAAACCCGTTGCACTTTGAATATAATCAAGCCTTGCAGGAAGCCTACTCTTTTTTCTTTCAGTTGTAGTACCAATATAACCTTCAATTAGGTCACTCATTTTACATCCTTTCTAGTGATATTACTAATGTTTTTAACGTAAAGAGATAATAGCAAAAATCTTCTTCAAAAATCATTATAAAAAGAAATAATTAGCTTGTACAAATATTGTGCATAAAAAAGTAAGATAAATAAAAAAAGCCCTATTTCTAGGGCTTTTTTAGATAGTGTGTTTGATAAGAAAAAATAAAATATTATACGTCGATTGTTACATAATAACACATACTATTTTATAAATAATGACCTAACTGTCATTTGTGAAATTTCTATTATTGTATCAATACTTGGAATTGGAATAAAAAATACTATAGCACTACCAATACCACCTAAAATTGTAACTATTGCTAAGAATGCAATTACATATGTTGATACTCTTTTGTCATTAAATCCTACACTTTCACAAGATGCATTTGCTGGATAAAAATACATTGTTGCAATAAGTCTAAAATAGTAATAAACAGATACAATTGTTGCAAATATTGCTAGTACTGCAAGTGCTGCAAATCCTGCATTAATTGCTTCTGTAAATACATAAAATTTTCCAATAAAACCAATAGTTGATGGAATACCTGCTAAACTTAAAAGAAATATAGTCATCATTGCTGCTAAGAAAGGTCTTTCTTTTGATAAACCTTTAAAATCATCATATGTAACTCTAACACTTGTTTCAGAAATAATATGTGAAATTAGTCCAAATGCACCAATAGCTGTAACTAAATAAGCAATTAAATAAAACATAGTTGCATATGCTGCTTCACCATTTTGTCCCAATGCAAGAAATGCCAATAATAAATATCCTGTATGTACGATTGATGATGCTGCTAACATTCTTTTTACAATTTTTTGTGTTACTGCTAACCATGTACCAAATACTAAAGTTAAAATAACAAGTACATACATAATAGTATCCCAAAAATCAATAATAGAAGCAATATCTTGTAAGAATATTCTTAAGAAAAATGAGAAAATAGCTATTTTAAATACAGATGCCATATATGCAGTAATAATCATAGGTGCACCTCTATATACATCTAATACCCATGATTGGAATGGAAATGCTGCAATTTTAAAAAGAAAAGTAAATAAAATTAAAGTAATTCCTATATAAACTAAGTTTAATTCTGCACCACTATGTGTTGCTATATATGTTGAAATTTCACTTAAATTTGTTGTTTGTGTAGCACCATAAATTAATACAGTACCTAATAAGTAAAATGCACCTATAAAAGAACCTAAAACTAAATATTTAAAAATTGCTTCAACTCTTTTATTGTCATCACTGTTATATCCTACCATTACATATACTGAAAATGAAGCTATTTCAAGGGCTATAAATGCTGTTAGTAACTCATTTGAATTAGCTAATAAAATCATTCCAAATAGAGCAAACATTAAAATAGTAAAAAATTCACCTTTAAAATATTTTCTATGTAAAAAGTAGTGCTCTCCAATTAGTATTGTAAGTAAAGTACCTAAAATAAGTAATATTGTAAAAAAGTTTGAAAAAGAATCAAAAATTAGTACATTATTAAATATGTCACTATACACTTTTATTGAATACATATCTTCAAATGAGAAAATAGAAAAACCTAAAGCTATAATTAAAAATATCGATGATATAACAATAAAATTCTTTGTAGAATATTTGTCATATACACTTAAAAGCATTAATATAACACTTGCTGATAAAATTATTAAAATTGGCATTATTAAGATTAGTTGATTCATTTCATCGCTCCAATTTTTAAAATGTCATTTATATAATGAGTCACAGTTGGCTCAAATTTATCTATAAATATATCAGGATAAATACCCATTAAGAATACTAAAATAATCCATGGAGTTAAGCCAATAATCTCTTTTATTTTCAAATCTCTCATTTTTAAGCACTCACCATCTCTATTTTGTAAAATAGCTCTTTGAAACATCCATAACATATAAGATGCACCAATAATTACTGTAAGAGCTGAAATATAACCTAAAGTATGATTAAATTCATAAATACCAAAAATAATTAGTAATTCAGATACAAATCCATTTGTTCCTGGTAGACCTACATTTGCAAATAACATAATTGCAAATATAACTGTAAAAATTGGTGCAGTTTTTGCAATACCACCTAATTGCTTAATAGATTTTGTTCCTGTTTCCTCATGTATGATTCCTACAAGTAAAAATAGTGCACCTGTTGCAATTGCATGGGCAATAATTAAATATAGTGCACCATTAATTCCATACTCATTCAATGAAAAAATACCAGCAGAAATAAAACTTAAATGTGATGCAGAAGAGTAAGCAAACATTCTTTTGATATCATCTTGCATAAGGGCTGCTATACCAAAATAAATAAGCCCAAATAGACCAAATATAACAAACCACATTGAAAACTCTACGTAAATTTCAGGAAAAATAGGAATCATAAATCTTACAATTGCATAAACACCTAATTTAGCCATTATTGATGATAATAAAAATACTGCACCTGTTGGAGCATTTTTATATGTTTCCATAATCCATGTATGTAAAGGAAATATTGGAATTTTAATAGCAAAAGCTGCAAGGAATGCTAAAAATAACCAAATATTCTCTTCATAACTTAGTGTTGTTATTTTCATTAGATCATTGTATTGAAATGACCAGTAACCATACTCTGAATTAAAAGCAACCCCAAGATATAAAATAGCTACAAACATTAATAATGAACCCGCCATTGTATAAACAGTAACTTTAATTGTTGTAAATACTTTATTGCCAAAACCATATATACCAATTAGTAAAAATACAGGTAGAAGCATAACTTCCCAAAAGAAGTAAAATAGTACAACATCAAGGGCTAAAAGTGAACCTGTCACACCTGTTTGCACTAAAAGTAGGTTAATCCAATAACCTTTTGTTCTTCCTTCCCATAAAAGTAAATATGAAGTTGGTATTAATATGGCAATCATCATTAAAATTGTTAATGAAAAACCATCAACACCAATGTAATAGTTAATTCCATAACTACTAATCCATGAGGCATTTGTCACAAACTGCATACCTGCACTTGGTTCAAACTCTAAATATAGCTTTAACACTAAAGCTAAAACAACTGTAGTTGCTAAAAAAGCTATATTTCTAACAGCTTCAACATTTTTAGTTGTAATCATTAATCCAAAGGCTACAACTGCTGGTAAAAATATTATAAAAGATAAAACATCTGCACTCATACTACAATCCTAACAAAATATATAAATATACAAAGATACAACTCATTCCAACTAACATAAATCCTGCATAGAATCTAACATTTGCATTTTGAATAGTTGCAACTTTTTTCCCAAATGAAACAAATTCATTACAAACAGTCATAATAAATCCGTCAATAATCTTTTCATCAACTACTTTATCAATAAATGTACTTAATTTTTTACTTGCTTGTACAAATATTTTGTCATAAAACTCATCAACATAGAATTTGTTAGCAATAATTCCTTCTTCACTCTCTGGTTTATAAATATCAAATTTTGCATATTTTTTATATGCAACTAAAATACCTGCAACTGCTACAATAATAGAAGCTGCCATTAAGATATACTCCGTTGAGTGAGCCATGTGAATTGCATTTGAATTTAATTGAGTAAGCCATGCATCAACCATCGCTTCTCCTCCAAAAATTGCTGGAAAGTTTAAAAATCCTGCTGCAATTGCACCAATAGATAATACTAATAGTGGAAATGTAATAGTTTTAGATGTATAAATATGCTGTGAAACATTTTTTGTAGGTGCTACAAAAATAATAAAATATAATCTAAACATATAAAATGCTGTTAAAAATGCTGTAAACATTCCAATTCCCCAAATTAAGTATTCACCTTCTTGGAAAGCTGCTGCTAAAATCGCATCTTTTGAAAAGAAACCTGAAAATGGAGGAATACCAGAAATTGCAATTACACCAACTAAGAATGTAAAATGAATAATTGGTAATTGAGCTCTGTGTTGTGCAATTTTAAAGATATTTTGTTCATGATGAAGGGCAATAATAATACCACCAGCACCCATAAATAGCATTGCTTTAAAAAATGCATGTGTAAATACATGAAATAGTCCTGAACTATAAAAACCAAGACCAACAGCTATAAACATATATCCTAATTGAGACATAGTAGAGTACGCAAGTATTTTTTTAATATCTTGTTGCTTTGTTGCAATAACAGCTGCAAATAAAGCAGAAAATGCACCAATATAAGCAATAAATAGACCAATGTTTTCAATTCCACTATATAAAAAGTGAAATCTTGCAACCATATAAACACCAGCTGTTACCATTGTTGCTGCATGAATAAGTGCTGAAATTGGTGTTGGCCCTGCCATTGCATCAGGAAGCCATACATATAATGGAATTTGTGCTGATTTTCCCATTGCCCCAACAAATAGCAAGAAACCTGATAATACAAGTAGTTCTGTAGAAGCATTAGAAATATTTGCTTCTATTGTAGAAAAGCTAAGTGAATCTGCACCTATAGCAAAAAATAGAGTTACAACACCTAATAAAAATCCAAAATCTCCAACTCTATTTGCAATAAAAGCTTTATTTCCTGCAATAACATTCTCTTTATTTCCATAATAAAATGCAATTAGTAGATAAGAACAAACTCCAACACCTTCCCAACCTATAAATAAAATAATAGGATTATCTGCTAATACTAAGATTAACATTGATGCTAAAAATAAGTTAAAATAAGCAAAAAACTTTCCAAAGCCATCATCACCTTTCATATATCCAATTGCATAAATGTGAATAAGCCATCCTACAAATGTAACAAACATTGACATAAAAATTGCAAGGTTATCTCCAAGAAAACTCATTTGAATTGTTAAATCGCCAATTGAAATCCAAGTAAATAAGTTTTGAGTGAAAATTACACCTTCTTCTCTCATTTGTAAAAATAGATAAAGTGTAATTAAAAATGCAATTAAAGGTGTTCCTGTACCAATAATTGAGAATATTTTATCAGAGACTTTTTGCTTTTTTATATGATAAAAATAAAATCCTGCATTTAATATAGCACCTAATAATGGAGCTAAAATTATCCAAACTAATAAAGGAGTATTCATGAATTTTCTCCTTGTGTTAGTGTAGTGAAGATATCTGTATCTAGTGATTTTTTAGATCTAAATAATAAAATAATTACTGATAAGAAAATTGCAGCTTCAGCAGCAGCTATTGCAATTACAAGAACTGTCATTACTTGTGCATCTAAATTAAAATGATATCTAGCAAATGTAACTAAAAATAGTGTAATACCATTTAACATTAGTTCTATTGACATATAAATTACAAAGATATTTTTTCTTGCAATAACACCAATAACACCTATTGAAAATAGCATCATTGAAACAAATGCATATGATGATAAACTTATCATTATTGTTCTCCTTTATTTTCTTTAGGTTTTCTTTTTTTTGCAAGAACAATTGAACCTACTAGTGCAACTAATAATAGTACTGATATAAGCTCAAATGCTATTAGCCAATTATTATAAAGTGCTAAGCCAACTGGTTTAATATCTCCAAAGTTACCCTCTACAATATTTAAATCTTTTTCAGGTAGATTTGATACTGCTTTTAAAACTAGAATATTTAAAGGTAAAACCAAAAGGACACCTAAGCCAATTAGTGAGTATTTTTTTGGTTCTTTTGGTAAATCTTCTTCTTTAATATTAAGAAACATTAAAATAAAAAGAATTAAAGTCATAATTGCACCTGCATAAACTATTATTTGAACCATAAATAAGAAGCTTGCACTCAATAGGGCAAATAATCCACCAATTGATAGCATAGTTATTAATAAACCTAATGCACTGTAGATTGGACTTTTATTAACTAGCATTGCAATTGCACCAGCTATTGCAAATATACTTAGTGCTACAAAAACTATATCAGCCATCATTTAAATCCTTTGAACGTTCATTTGACATTAAGTAGTCCTTATCAACTACAAACTCTTCTCTTGAAGAGCCTGTAAATGAAAAGATTCCTGTATCCATTCTAATTGCATCACAAGGACAAGCTTCAACACAATATCCACAATAAACACACTCTAAAAGGTCAATTTTGAACTGTTTTGGTCTTTTTTCAGCAACTCCATCAAATCTCTCTTGGGCATCAATGAAAATACAGTTTGCTGGACAAGCTGTTGCACACATATAACATGCAACACACTTTTCACTTCCATCATCCCATTTTGTAAGTCTATGTACACCTCTGTATCTTTCATTTAAGTCATCAGGTTGTACTTCTGGGTATGACATTGTTCTAAGATTTGATGTATCTTTTAAATTTTTAACAAAGTGCTTAAAAGTTGTCTTCATTCCACCTGCAATAGCTGGTAGATATAGTTTATCTTTTAGCGACTTTCCGTGTCTTGGTACTATTTTAATTCCCATATTAACTTCCTGTAACTACAATATATGTTGCTGTTATTACAATATTTAATAATGATAAAGGTAATAACACTTTCCAACCTAACATTTGAAGTTGGTCGTATCTAAATCTTAACAGTGTCCATCTAATCCAGATAAAAACTAAAGCAACAAGAAAAAACTTAATAATAAAAGTTAAAACTTGAAGTACTGCAACTGTAATTGCTACACCATTTTGACTTAAGCCTGTTAATAAAAACCAAGCAAATAAAGCAACAGTAATAATAGCAATTGCCCAAAATACTTTATTTAAAATTCCAGTCTCTTTTGCTCTTATATCCGTAGGATCTTTCCAATTATTATTCTTCTTCATCCATGAAGTTAAAATAAATATTTTTATAGGAACTAATATCATGATTGCAATCATCACATAATCTATATTACTTTTAAGAGCTTGAGTATCTAACCATGGAATTTGATATCCACCAAAAAATAGTGTTACAATAATAGCACTTGCTGCACAAAGTGCTGCTAACTCACCAACTTGAAAAAGTCCAAATCTCATTGCAGAATATTCAGTATGGTAACCTGCTACAATCTCTGATTCACCTTCTGCTAAATCAAAAGGAGCTCTATTAGCTTCTGCAAATGCAGTAACAATAAAAATAAGTGCTGCTAAAGGTTGTAAGAATATACCCCAAGCAGGAATAAAACCAAATAATAGTTCTCCTTGTGCTACAACCATATCTCCTAAATGAATTGAACCATATGTTAATATCATAGAGATAACTGATAAAGCCATAGCTGCTTCATATGATATAACTTGTGCTGTTGCTCGAATAGAACTTAAAATACCATATTTACTTCCAGATGAATATCCACCTAAAATGATTCCATAAGTTGATAAACCAGCAAATGCTAAAAACCACATAATACCAAGTCCCATTGGTAGTGCTTGCATCATATGTGATTGATTATCAATTATTAAATCATCTGCAAAAGGTATAACTCCAAATGTTAAAAATATACAAAAGAATAGTATAATAGGAGCTAATGTAAAGAAAAATTTATATCTAATATGCTTAGGCATAAAATCTTCTTTAAATACTAACTTTAACATATCTGCAATACTTTGTATTAGTCCACCAAGTCTAATTGGGCCAATATTACATCTATTTGGACCAGCTCTATCTTGAATAAAACCTGCAACTCTTCTTTCCCACCATACTAAAATAGGGGTCATTCCTGTTGCTAAAATCAATGCAATATGAATATTTATAATAATAACTACTAAAGAAACTGTTGTCATATATTTCCTTTTTCAACCATGCTTTTCATCTCTTCAATAAGTGAAGTAATAGATAAGGCTGGATTTTCTTTATTCATTTTAGAGATAACTTTTTGTTTTACACCATCACAATTAATGTATGTTCCACTTTTTTCATAAAATGATGAAATAGCAATTGCTACATTTGATTTTTTAATTGTCATACAATTATGTGAGAAACAACTAACTACTTTTTTATTTTCCAATAAGGCTAAATTATCATCAAAGAGACTACTATCAAAAACTACAAGCAATGAAGATTTATCTAAATTTTCTTTAAACTCTTTTTCCTCTTCACTTATTTGATACTCTTTAAATGCAGCTCTATTTGCACTTTTGTCATTTTTTTTCAAATAGTCATCACCAAATGATTCATCAATATAGTTTGGTGAATATCCACTTATATTTGCTTTTACCATATTAGCTAAAGCTTTTATATTTTGTATCTCTTCACAAGAAAGATTTGGTCCTAATACAAATAGTGCTTCTTTATTTGTAGCAACAAGTTTAAACATTGAAGCAATACTATTTTCAATTGTTGACTCTTTTGAATCAACTATTGCATTTGTAAATCTATTTTTATTCTCATTGTGATAAGACAATCTTCCCTCATCACAGATAAAATGACCATTTACTTCTTTATTTACTCTTGGTCTAAATCTAAAAATCTGATCATCTTTATATTTCTCTTTTCTATGATCAACATGGATATTACATCCTTTTGAACAGCCATTACAAATTGCATTAAAGCTTTCAAGAAACCATACTCTTTGTTGGAATCTAAAATCTTTTGATGTTAATGCTCCAACTGGACATAAATCAACCACATTCATAGCATACGGATTAGAAAGTGGTTTCCCAGGAAAAGTCCCAATTACTGAGTGATCAGCTCTATTTATTACACCTAATTCATTTGTTCCTGTTATATCAGAACAAAATCTTACACATCTTGTACAAAGAACACATCTTTCTTGGTCAAGCATAACATTTGCACCAAGATCAACTCTTTTTCTTGCATGATTTTTACTATCAACATTCACTCTTGAGTCATAGAAACCTGATTCCATATAGTAATCTTGTAATTTACATTCGCCTGCTTGATCACAAGTAGGGCAGTCTATTGGGTGATTGATTAGTTGAAGCTCTAAAATATCTCTTCTAACTTTTTCTATATTCTCACCCTTTGTTCTTACACTCATACCATCTTTAATAGGTGTATCACATGCAATTTGAGGTCTTTTTTGTCCCTCAATTTCTACCATGCACATTCTACAATTTCCATCTTTCCCTAGTGCTTGGTGATAGCAAAAATGAGGAATATGTATATTCTCATCTAATAAAGTATCAATTAAAAGACTACCTTTAGCAGCTTCTAATTCTTCTCCGTTTACTGATATTTTAACCATTTCACTCATGTTTTGTTATCTCCTTTAGGTAACTATTTTCTAGTTACCTGTATATAATTGTCTTGGTCTAGCTATTTTGTGAGTTGGATCTTGTTTTAATTCAGACCATTGAGAAATCCATCCTGGGATTCTTCCAATAACAAAGATTGGAGTAAACATTGCAACAGGAATTTTAAGTGCTGTTAATATTACACCTGAATAAAAGTCAATATTTGGATATAAACCTCTATCTCTAAAGTAACTATCACTTAAAGCTGCTTCTTCAACTGCATGTGCAATATCTAATAGCTTAGAATCTAAATTTAATTCTTCTTTTAATTGATCTTGTAGTTTTTTTAAAGTTTCTGCTCTTGGATCTCTATTTTTATAGACTCTATGTCCAAATCCCATAAGTCTAAATGGATCATTTTTATCTTTTGCTTTTGCAATATATGAAGGTACATTTTTAACATCACCAATTAATCTTAATTGATCCATTACTTTTTCATTTGCTCCACCATGTGCACTTCCCCATAAAGCAGCAATACCTGATGAAATAGCAACATATGGATGAGCTTCTGTAGAACCTACATTTCTAACTGTTGTTGTAGATGCATTTTGTTCATGGTCAGCATGAAGTGTTAATATTGCATCAAGTGCATCAACTTCAACTTGTTTAATTTCATCATTCTTTCCACCACCAAGATATTTCATATTTCCACCTGGATAAGCTCTTAGCATATATAAAAAGTTTTCTGTGAAATATTTATTTACATCTGGATAAATTAATGGAGTACCAATAGAGTTTCTATATGCCATAGCAGCAATTGTAGGCATTTTAGCTAAAATTCTTCTTCTCATTGTTTTAAACTCTTCTTCATCTTCTAAATGTAAATGATCTTTATAAAATGCAGATAAAGCAGTAGTTGCAGCTCCCATTGTAGCCATTGGATGAGCACCATCTGGTAAAGCATCAAATAATCTAATAATACCTTCATTTAAAAATGATCTATGTCTAATCTCTAAATCAAAATCTTCTGATTCAGCTTTTGTAGGAAGTCTTCCCATCATAAGTAAATATGAAACATCAAGATATGATCTTTTTCCAGCAAGATCAGCGATATCATAACCTCTATATCTTAACTCTGAGTTTTCTCCATCAATGAATGTAATTTTAGATTCACAAGAAGCTGTTGAAGTATAACCTGGATCGTATGTAAACATTCCAGAGTCCTTATAGAAACTTCTAATATCTACAACACTTGGTCCTCTAGTACCATCAATAATATTGTACTCAAAAGACTTTCCACTTCTATTGTCAGTTAATGTCATTGTATTCTTTGCCATAATTTTCTCCTAGGTTTATTTAAATTCTTTTATAAATTCATCTTTAAATTTGATAATTATACTTTTAATTATATCTTTAACAGCAGGTGCAAAAACACATATAGTTTTACCATTCATTGTTTCACAAACATCTAAAATAGTATCTAAGTCTTTTTGTGTTCCCTCACCAGCTAATACTTTTGCAAGTATTTTATCAATCCAGCCACAGCCCTCTCTACAAGGTGTACATTGTCCACAAGATTCATGATGATAAAACTCAATTAAGTTTTTAGCTACATCAATCATACTCATATCTTCATCAATTACAATCATTCCTCCTGTACCAAGTGTTGAACCAATATTCCACATTGATTCATAATCTAACACTGCTTCTTCAACTTCTTGTGCAGTTAAAATTGGACAAGATGAACCTCCAGGAATTACAGCTTTAAGCTTTTTACCTTCTTTCATCCCTCCACCAATTTTATTGATTACATCAATCATCTTATTACCAAATGCTAATTCATAAACACCTGGATTTTTAACAGGTCCACTCATTGCAAATAACATAGTTCCAGGTGACTTTTCAGTTCCGTATGCTGTGTAAGCTTCATAACCTTTTTCTACAATAAATGGAACAGTTGCAATTGTTTCTACATTATTTACAGTAGCAGGATTATCAAAAAACCATTCACACTCTTTTTGGTGTGGTTTTAATCTTGGATGTCCACGTTTTCCCTCAAGTGATTCAATAAGTGCTGATTTTTCACCGCAAATATATGCTCCACCACCTCTGTGAACTGTTATGTCCATTCTATAATCATGACCCATAACTTTTTCACCAATAATTCCAGCTTCATATGCTTCTTTAATAGCTTCATTTAATCTATCAATAAACCATTTATATTCACCTCTTACATAAATATATGCATCATGAATATTCATTGCATAAGATGAACATATTATTCCCTCAATTAAAAGGTGTGGATCATATTGAAAAATTTGTCTATCTTTAAATGTTCCTGGTTCAGATTCATCTCCATTAACAATTAAATATGCTGGTCTTGGATCATCTTTTGGCATTAGTTTCCATTTTGGACCACATGGTGCTCCACCACCACCTTTACCTCTAAGCCCTGAGTTTGTAACTTCTTCAATTACATCTTCTGGTGCCATAGTAAATAGTTTTTGTATTGAAGAGTATCTTCCATTATCTTTTGCTACTTCTAATTTATGTGAATTAGGAATATCAAAGTTTTTACTTACTACTTTTACTAGCATTTTTGCACTCCTCAATTACATTCTTTAATGACTCAACACTTTGATTCTCGTGGTATTGTCCATTTAGTGCAAACATTGGAGCTCCACCACATGCACCTAAGCACTCAACTTCACTAAAATGAAATAAACCATCTTCGCTTGTTTCTCCTGGATTTATACCAATTGTCTCTTTTATAAACTTTTTTAATTCAGGAGCACCCATAACCATACATGACAATGTTTTACATAGTTCAATATGGTATGTTCCAATAGGTTTTAGATTAAACATTGTATAAAATGTTGCAAACTCATAAACTTCAATTGGAGATTTATTTAGTTTTTCTGCAACATAAATCATTGCATCTGGACTTACCCAACCCTCTTGTTCTTGAACTAACCATAAAGCTGGAAGCATCATAGAGTTACTATTTGGGTATCTTTTTATTTGCTCTTGAAACTTTGCTTCATTTTCAGGTGTATATTTAAATTTACTCATTATCTATCAAACTCCCCTGCAATAAAGTTCATACTTGCCATTGTAATAACAGCATCTGCTAACATTCCACCCTCAACAATTCTTGAGTATGCTCCAAGAGAGTAGAAGCTTGGTGGACGACATTTTACTTTATAAGGTATTCCTGTTCCATCACTTGTTACATGAAAACCTAACTCTCCATTTGCACCCTCCGTATATCCATAGTACTCACCTTTTGGAACTTTAATACCCTCAAAAGTAAGTTTAAACTGATTCATTAAACCTTCAATATTTCCATAAACATCTTTTTTATCAGGAAGTAATACTCCTTGGTGATTCACATTTAAAGGTCCATCAGGAAGCTCTTTCATAGCTTGTTTGATTATTCTTATTGATTGTCTAATCTCTTCAAATTTTACCATTACTCTATCATACACATCACCATGGCTTCCAATTGCTACATCAAAATCAAAATTTTCATAACCATAATATGGAGCATCTTTTCTTAAATCAAAAGCTACTCCTGAGGCTCTTAAATTAGGTCCTGTAACTCCTGCACTTATTGCAAACTCATCATTTATAACGCCAACATCTTGAGTTCTATCATGGAAAATTCTATTGTGTTCTACTAGCGATAAAGCATCATTTATTCCATTTTCTACATCTTTTAATACTTCATTTAAATCTTCTTCAAACCCATCATATAAATCAAACTCTAAACCACCAATTCTTGTATATGAGTTTGTAAGTCTTGCACCTGTTAGTTTTGATAATAAAGTATAACTTTTATCTCTTGGAGCAAATAAGTACCAAAAGTTTGTAAGTCCACCAAGGTCAACCATATTTGCTGCATTACATACTAAATGATCAATTATTCTACTTAGTTCACCAATTATAATTCTAATCATTTTAGCACGTGCAGTTATATCAATTCCTAACATATCTTCAATTGCTTTTGAATATCCAATATTATTTAAAATAGCACTACAGTAGTTAAGTCTATCTGTATAAGGAATTACCTGTGAATAGGTGTGTGTTTCACATGCCTTTTCAAAGCCTCTATGCAAATAACCCACTTCTGTTACACAAGCTTTAATTGTTTCACCCTCCATTGCTAAAAAGTTTCTAATAGTACCGTGACTTGCTGGGTGTGATGGTCCAACATTTAAAAACATTAAATCTTCATGATCTTCTTTGTTATATCCATAAGATTCAAGTAATGGAGTCATTTCATCCATTAGATCTTCTGTTTGAGTACATAATTGTCTTTTAGTTACTGGATAATCTTTTCTTAATGGATGACCTTTAAACTGGTGGTGATTAAGAACTCTTTTTAAGTTTTTGTGACCTTTAAATATTATTCCATACTGGTCATATGCTTCTCTTTCAGCCCAATTAGCACTATAATACATATCTGAAATAGAATCAACTGTTAAAGTTATATCATCAACAAAAGCTTTTACTGTTATAAACTTTTTAAATGTATGATCTCTTAAAATATATACAACAGCAAATCTGCTAGGAGTTACATCAGGATACTCTAAATAATCAATTACAGTAATATCTAATAAAAGAGGATAACCATCTTTTTTTAATTTAGAAATTGTATTTCTTATTTCATTTGCATTAATTAAAATTTCATTTTTATGCATCTAAAATTCCTTTGTACTCTCTTTTTTCTCTATCTTCAAGTACTGATTCTCTTTGGGCTTTTTCTTGAACTCTCATTACAGCATCTAAAACAGCTTCTGGTCTTGGAGGACAACCTGATACATACTCATCAACAGGAATAATTTCATCAATTCCTTGAACCGTTGTATAATTGTCATAAAATCCACCAGAACATGCACATGCTCCCATTGATATAACCCATTTAGGTTCACACATTTGATCATAGATTTTTTTTAAAATTGGTGCTTGTTTATATGTAATAGTCCCAGCTACTATCATTAAATCTGCTTGTCTTGGAGAGAATCTTACAACCTCTGCACCAAATCTTGAAAGGTCATATTTTGCACCAACTACAGACATGAACTCAATACCACAGCATGCAGTACCAAATACCATCGGCCACAAAGAGTATGATCTACCCCAATTTACTGCATGATCTAGTTTTGTTGTGATTATTGAATCTCCAAACGATGACTCTGCTCCTAATCCCATGATAACGCCTTTTTCTTATAAATATAAATTAATCCTGCAAAAAGTAATGCCATAAACATAAACATTTCTGCTAGGCCTAAAAATCCTAGTTCTCTAATATTTACTGCCCAAGGAAACATAAAAATAATTTCTACATCGAAAATTACAAAAAGAATTGCTACTAAATAGAATTTGATTGAAAATCTAAGATTTGTAGTACCTACTGGGTTTGAAACCCCACTTTCGTATACTGTGTTTTTTTGTTTGTTATCTTTGTTATTAGGTCCTAAGTATCTAGTGAGCACGAATACGCCCGTTAATACTAATCCCATAATTATAAAGACACTCGTCGCTAAAAGTAGTTCTGTTGACATTGTACTTCTTCCCATATAGTTTTATTATGTTTCGATTGTACAATATTTTATAGTAAGTATAAAGGTATTATAAGATTATTTTACACATTCATTAATATAGTGAGAAAAAATGTAATACTTTAAAAATAACATTTTTTCTAACTTAAATATGTCAATTAAATTCATTATTTAAATAAGAAAGTGATTTAATTAATTCATTTTTACTAAGCGCTATATTTAGCCTAAAATAGCCTTTTGCTTCTTTGCCAAAAGTTGAACCATCATTTAATGCAAGCTTAGCATTATTTAAAAGTCTGTCAAAAATATTTTCATGTGAATCATTGATTTTTAAAAAATTTAACCAAAGTAAGTATGTTGCTTCTGGTTTATTAAAGCTTATACTACTATTACTCTCTTTTAAAAAATCATCAACATAGTTTATATTGTTTTGTAAATAGCAAAGAAGCATATCTAGCCATTCCTCACCTTTATTGTATGCAGAAATTATTGATTCAAGTCCAAATATATTTACAGAGCCAATATGTCTTTTTTGGATTATTTTATTTAATTTATTTTTTAAAGTACTATTTTTACAAATAATATATGAGCTATTTAAACCTGCAAGATTAAAAGTTTTACTAGGTGAGTTTAATATTATTAGATTATCTAAATATTTATCTTCAAGATGTAAAAAAGAGGTAAATTTTTTAAAGACTAAATCTGAATGTATTTCATCACTTATTATTGTTATGCTATTTTCATAACATATTTTAGCCAATTTTAAAAGTTCTTTCTTGCTCCATACTCTACCTACTGGATTATGAGGTGAACATAAAATTAAAAGTTTTGTTTTTGAAGTTATTTTACTTTTTAAATCTTCAAAATCCATTTTATAATAGTCATCACAGTTTTTTAATGGATTTAATATTAATTTTCTATTATTGTCTTTAACAACAGAGAAAAAAGGAAAATATACTGGTGTTTGAATTATAACTTCATCATCTTTATTACTAAAAGCTTCAACACAAGCACTTAGTGCTGTAACAACACCACTTGTTAAAAGGATATCATTTTCAGTAAAATTGGAAATTTCATGTCTTTTTTTATACCATGAAATTATACTTTCATATACTTTATTACTAACTATTGGATAACCAAGTATCTTTTTGTCAAAAACTTTTTTTAAATCATCAAGTATAAATTGTGGGGTTTGATAATCCATATCTGCAACCCACATTGGTCTTGCATTTTTTACATTAAAATATTTTTTTAAACCATCATATTTAACACAATCACTATTTTTTCTATTAATATACTCATCAAAATTATATTTTTTCATTTTACCTCTACCATAAACTATTTTTTATAGATATAATGATATAAAAATAAGATTAATTACTAATAAGGTTTCATATGAAAAAAGCAATTGAATTGTTAAAAAAGCATAATTTGTTGAAAATTATTGATGATGAGTTGGATATAAACTTGGAAATCCCACATGTTGCTTATGTAGAAGTTAAGAAAAAAGATTCAAAAGCTATACTTTTTACAAATCCAGTTGATAAAAAAAACGGAAAAAAATTTGATATTCCTGTTTTAATGAATGTATTTGGTTCAAAAAAAGCAGTTGAACTTTTTATAGGTGATGGAAATAAAATTGGAAAAGAGATAGAGTCTTTATTAAAAATGAAGCCTCCAACAACTTTTAGTGAAAAACTTTCTACATTTGGAAAGTTATTTGCACTTAAAAATACTATTCCTAAGAAAAATAAAGGAAAAGGTGAGTGTCAAGAAGTTATTAAACTTGGAAGTGATGCAAACTTAAGTGAATTACCAATTTTAACAACATGGGAACAAGATGGTGGTCCTTTTATTACAATGGGACAAGTTTATACAACTTCACTAAATGGTGAAATGAAAAACTTAGGTATGTATAGACTTCAAGTTTATGAGGACAATACTTTAGGATTGCATTGGCAAATACATAAAGACTCTAATCATTTTTTCCATGAATATAAAAAAGCTGGTAAAAAAATGCCAGTATCTATTGGAATAGGTGGAGATCCTATGTATATTTGGTGTGGACAAGCACCACTTCCTATTGGTATTTTTGAATTGATGTTATATGGTTTTGTTAAAAATAAAAATGCACAACTTGTAAAATCAATAACAAATGATATTTATGTACCAAGAGATAATGATTTTATAATTGAGGGCTTTGTTGATACAAGTAAACTAAGAATTGAAGGTCCATTTGGTGATCATACTGGATATTATACTTTAGAAGAGGAGTATCCATTTATGGAAGTAACTGCAATAACACATAAAAAAGAGCCAACATATTTAGCAACAGTTGTTGGTAAACCGCCACTAGAAGATAAATATATGGGTTTTGCAACAGAGAGAATTTTCTTGCCATTACTTAAAACAACAGCACCTGATTTAATAGATTATTATATGCCTGAAAATGGTGTTTTTCATAATTTCATTATTGCTAAAATCAAAACTTTATATCCAGGTCATGCTTCTCAAATGATGCATGCATTTTGGGGAGTAGGGCAAATGAGTTTTGTTAAACATGCGATTTTTGTTAATGCAGATGCTCCTGAACTTGAAGATCATGATGCTATAACTAGATATATTTTAAATAGAATTGATATTGATGAGATGCTAATTTCAAAAGGTGTGGTTGATGCCCTTGATCATTCAAGTCCAAAATTTGCAATTGGTGGAAAACTAGGACTTGATTGTACAAATGAAGAGATTAATGAATTAGGAATTACACTTTTAAGCGATAATGAATTACTTTTAAAAATGCAAGAAATAACAGATGAGGTAAAAGATTTAAAGCAGTATTACACAGATACTAAAAATCCAGTAACAGTTATAACTGTAGATAAAAAAAGAAATCAAAAGTATCTATTGGATGATTTAAAACCACTATTTGAAAATATTAAAATATTAATAATAGTTGATGCAAAAAATCAAAATGATGTAAATAATGCTTATATGTTACTTTGGAGAGTAGTTAATAATATTGATTCTAATAGAGATTTGTATATTCAAGATAATACAATTTGTTTAGATGGTACAAATAAAAATGAGTTAGATAATTTTAAAAGAAGATGGCCTGATGATGTTGATTGTTCAAAAGAGGTTTTAGAGTCATTAAAACAAAAAGGAATTATTGATATTGATGAAGATTTTCAGAAAAAATATCAATTATAATAAATAAGAGTTTTTTGACTCTTATTTATCTATTATTTTAATATCTTTTTTATCTATATGCATAAACGCTTCATCATTAATATTTAAATTTTCAATACTATGAGATTTTACTATCATATCTGTATTATCATAATCAAGTAAATTTAATACAAGTTCATAATACTCTCCACAAAATGAGATATCTAAAATTTTTACTTTGCAGTTTGATTTATCTTTTGATATTTTACATTCATCAATTTTTATAATTGCAACTTTATCGTCTTTTATGTCTAATCCAATATCTTCTATATATCTATTTGGAAGTTCGTTAACCTCACATAAAAAGTTTGCAACATACAAACTATTCGGGTTTTCAAACATCTTTTTTGCACTATCAAACTGAATGAGTTTTTTATCGTTTATAATTCCTATTTTATCTGATATTGACAATGCTTCTTTTTTATCATGGGTAACAAGAATTGCACTTAAATTCATCTGTTTTATTAAATCTTTTAACCAAATCTTTGTTTTATATCTTAGCATCGCATCTAAGTTTGAAAAAGGCTCATCTAAAAGTAAAATCTTTGGATTATTTGCCATAGCTCTTGCAATAGCTACTCTTTGTTGTTGTCCACCTGATAGTTGGTGTATTTGTTTATATTTATGATCAACAATATTAAATTGTTCTAAAAGTTCATCTACTCTTTTTTCTTTTTTCTTTTTTGATAGTTTATATAAAGCAAAAGATATATTTTCATGTACATTTAAATGGGGGAAAAGTGCATAATCTTGAAATATATATCCCACTTCTCTATCTTTTTTATAAACTTTTTTAGAAGAAACACACTCATTGCCAATACAAATATAACCTTCATGCTTTTTTTGTAAACCAGCTATTGATCTTAATATTGTTGTTTTACCACATCCACTTGAACCAAGAAGAGTAACAATCTCACCTGGTTTAACATCAAATGAAATATTTTCTAAGATTTTTGTATCATTAAATGATATACCAAAATTTTCTATACTTACCATTATTGTGCCTTATTCATATTTTTTGCTAATAAAATTACTGAAACCATTCCAATTAGTATAATAAACATAGATGGAACAGAAGATTCAACTATTTGAGATTGCTGTGTTAATTCAAGTGCTAAAATTGGCAATGTGTCATAGTTAAATGGTCTCAAAATCATAGTTAAGGGAAGCTCTTTAATTACTTCAATAAATACAATTATAAATGATGCAAATGCAGAGTTTTTTAAAAGTGGAATAAAAATTTTTACAAAAGTTGTTTTTTCTCCAACATCTAAAATTTTTGCAGCATCATCATATGTTTGTGGAATTCTACTAAATCCTGCTTCAAAACTATTTATACTAATTGCTAAGAATCTAACACAATAACCAAAAATAATAGCTATTATTGTTCCACTTATAATAAAAGTAGAAGAGAATAAATCTACAACATATTTATCTAAAATTGAAAAGAAAGATAAAATTCCAACAGCAACAACTGCACCTGGAATTGAGTATCCTAATTTAACAATTTGTGTTAAAGTTGATGAAGTTTTATCTTGATGTTTTCTTACATTATATACAAATAACAATGCCAATGCCGTTATTAATGTAGCACTACTAATTGCAAGAGATAGTGTTTGATAAAGTGTTGTCATAAAATCTTCATCAATTATATCTTCATATGAAATACTAAACCAAAAGCAAAGTTGAATAAATGGTAATAAAAATCCAAAGAAAAATGGTATAAAACATGCTACAAATGCTAAAAATGATTTAATTCCAGTAAGTTTTTCTTTCTCAATTGGTTTAAAATCTTTTCCTGAACTTTTAAATACTCTATTTTTTCTTTGAATCCTTTCTAAAATAATTAGTAAAAATACAAAACTCATTAAAATACTTGCAAGTTTTGCTGCATCTTCAACACTTCCCATTCCAAACCAAGTTTTAAAAATACCTGTTACAAATGTATTTACTCCAAAATAGTCCATAACACCAAAATCAGCAACAGCTTCCATAACAGCAAGTGTTACTCCTGCTACAATTGCAGGTCTTGAAATTGGTAAAATTACTTTTTTAAATATTTGCCATGAAGAAAGATTGAAAGTTTTTGCTGCTTCAATAATTGAAGCAGATTCAAAACTTAAATATGTTTTACAAATAAGATAAACATAAGGATAAAGTACTAATGACATTACTAAAATAGCACCTTCTATTGACATGATATCAAAGAATACTACTTCACTAAGGTCTTTTTCTAAAATATCAAGAATAAAAGTTGTTACTGTTCCTGTTATATTAAACATTCCTCCATAAATAAATGCCACAATATAAGTAGGAATGGCAAATGGTAAAATTAAACCATAATGGAAAAACTTTGAAAAAGCAAAGTTATAAAGTGATGTCAAATATGCTGTTGTAAAACCAAAAAGTGTTGTTAAAACAGCAACTCCAACCATTATATACAAAGAGTTAAAAATATATGTAAAAAGTAAAGTCTCTTTTAGATGTTGCCAATTATCACTGTGACCTATGAAAAGATAAAGAAAAATAATTATTGCAGGAGCTGAGATAAGTAGCGTTAATATAAAGCTACTTATCTTAATTTTAGAAATTGAATTTTTCAATTAATACTACTTCCAACCAGCTAAATCAAAAGCTTTAACTGCTGCTTTGTTATTTTGACCTAATGTATTTATAGAAATATGGTCATCTTCAAATGTTCCCCATGACTTTACTAAATCAGATGCTTCAACACTTTTAAGTACTGGATACTCAAAATTTGCTTTTGAAAATAACTCTTGTGCATCTTTTGAAGCTAAGAACTCAATAAATTTTATTGCATTTTCTTTATTTGGAGCATATTTTGCAACACCTGCACCACTTACATTTATATGTGTTCCACCATTTTCAAACTTTGGAAAAAATACTTTTACTTTTTTAACTGATTCACTTTGTGATAAATCTTTATTATCAACCATTTTACCAATATAGTATGTATTAACAATTGCTATTGAACCAATTCCACTTGCTATAGCTTTTACTTGGTATCTATCATTTCCTTTTGGAGCTTTTGCCATATTTGCAACAACACCTTTTGCCCATTTAATTGCATACTCTTCTCCATGGTGAGCTATCATTGCTGCCATAAGTGATTGATTATATATATTATTTGAAGATCTAACCATAATTTGACCTTTGAATTTAGGGTCAGCTAAATCTTCATATGTTGTAAGTTTTTTGTCCATTCCTGAACCGATTTTGTAAGCTGTAACTCTTGCTCTTTTAGTAAGTGCAAACCATTGATTATCTACATCTCTTAATTGTTTTGGGATATTTTCCATTAAATAATCAGACTTAATTGATTGTAAAAGATTTTTTGATTTAGCTTGATATAATCTTCCTGCATCAACTGTTATTAAAACATCAGCAGGTGATTTTTTACCTTCACTTTCAATTCTTTTAATTAATGCACTAGCTTTTGCTTTAATAACATTTACTTTAATACCAGTTTTCTCTTCAAACATTTTAAAAAGTTTTTTATCTGTATCGTAATGTCTATGAGAATAAACATTTACTTCCGAACTTGCAAATACTGATGAAACAAGTATTGCAGTACTTAAAGCCAATTTTTTTAACATCTTTTTCCTTTTTTTGATAATAGTTATTGGAATTATAATTTCTTGAAACTTTTAAGTCACTGAATAATAAGTACTATTATCAATTTAATACTGCTTTATTCAGTTTTATTTTTTCTTTGATATAATATGCTTTTATTTAAAGGTTAATTATGATTATATTCGAAGCTACTATAAAAGAGAATGGAATTGGTGGATGGTTTTTGCAATTAAAAGATACAAATACTCAAAGAGTTGAAAAATGTGATGACTTAAAAGAGTTTTCTGAAACTATTGAAAAAATGGGCTTAGATTATGGTGGACACATTGATGAAGTAAAATGGATAGTAGATGAAAATGTTCCTCAAAAACATATAATTGAAGTGAAAGAACAAATGGCAAAAATACAAAAGGAATTGTTTAATGATTCTAATGATTGATAATTATGATTCTTTTACATATAATATTGTTCAATATTGCAAAGAATTAGGCGCAAATTTAAAAATAATAAGAAATGATGAACTAAATATTGAACAAATAAAAAAATTAAATCCTAAAAAGATTATAATTTCTCCAGGACCTGCTACTCCTGATGATGCTGGAGTATGTCTTGATGTTATTAAAGAGTTTGCAGGTAAAATACCAATATTTGGAATATGTTTAGGTCATCAAAGTATAGCTCAAGTATATGGAGCAAAAGTAATTAAAGCACCCAATATGATGCATGGTAAAACATCAAAAATAAAAAAATGTTTTGATACACCAATATTTAATAATTTACCAAATGAGTTTACACAAACTAGATATCACTCTTTAACTGTTGATAAAAACAGTTTAACTGATGATATAATACCAACATCATATAGTTTAGATGACAATGAAATTATGTCAGTAGAGATAAAAAATAAAAAAATTTATGGAGTACAGTTTCATCCAGAATCTATAATGAGTGAATATGGATATGAGATGATTGAAAACTTTTTGAAACTATGATAAACACAACAAATCAATACAATAAAACTGTTTATATAACTCTTGCAATTACAACAATTGTATTGATTTTTGTTTCAAATACTCTTAGTATTTCTTATAAAGAAGCACTGAATTTTTTTGAAAATAATTCTTTGTTATCATTACTTACGAATATATCAACCACAATATTTGGCCAAAATGATATTGCACTAAGATTACCTTTTTTAACTTTTTACTTTCTTAGTGTTATTTTGATATATATTAATACACGAACATATTTTAAATATCAAAGTGATAGAGTGGTATCTACTATTATTTTTATGTTTTTACCAGGTGTTTTAAGTGCTTCTCTTTTAGTTAATAGTGCAATAGTAGTGACTTTTTGCACTCTTTTTTATATATACTATTACCAAAAAATGCAAAAACATAATTATGTTTTTTTAATTGCTTTTTTATTTGTTGATAACTCTTTTGCAATATTCTTTTTAGCGATTTTTTTCTATTCTTTAAATAAGCGTGATAATGCAATAATATTTATAAGTCTGATTTTATTTGGCTTGTCTATGGGCATATATGGTTTTGAAAGTGGAGGTAAACCTAAAGGATTTTTTGTAGATACTTTTGCAATTTATGCATCAATTTTTTCACCTTTTCTTTTTCTATACTTCTTTTATTCAATGTATAGATTAGGTGTGAAAAATCAAAGAACACTTATTTGGTATATCAGTGCAACTGCCTTGGTTTTCTCAATTATTTTTTCATTTAGACAAAAAATATATATTGAAGATTATGCTCCATATGTTGTAATTGCTATTCCTTTAATGGTAAAACTATTTTTTCATTCATATAGAGTTAGGTTAAAAGAGTTTAGAAAAAAACATTATTATTTTGCTCTTTTGGTATTTTTAACACTATTTTTAAATATCTTCATTACAATTTTTAATAAACCATTATATATTTTTTTAGAAAATCCTAAAAAACACTTTGTATACAAATATCATGTAGTAAAAGAGTTAAGCACTAAACTCAATGAATTAAATATAAATCATATTAAATCAGAAGATGAAGAGTTAATATTAAGACTTAGATTTTATAAAATATATCAAGGTAATAGCTATATTATATCATTAGAAAAAATTAAAAATTATAACTTTAAAATACCAATTAAATATTATGGAGTTGAGATAGCAACTGCATATGTAGCAAAAGTTGATGAATAAAAAGTCATATTCATTAATAGAATTGCTTTTTGCTTTGACCTTGATAACAATCATAAGTGCATCATTTTATTCAAATATCAGTTTAGATAAATTTCAAAGTAATATAGATCATGCAACAAATAGACTTATATTATATTTAAAACAAACTAGATATCAAGCTTTAATTGATAGTAATGTAGATGAAAATCAAGAAAAATGGCATAAAAAAAGATGGACACTAAAATTCTTTGATTGTAGAGAAAAAGTTGGAGGTCTATATTATGTTATATATAGTGATAAAAATATGAAAGGACATCCAAATAAACAAGAGAGTTTAAAAGATCCCTTATCAAGTAAATACATATATAGTTCAAATAAGTGCTTAGTAGATAATGATACTTCAAAATATGTTTTATTGACAAAAGAATTTGGTATTGAAAAAATTGATGTAAGTTGTAAAATGGATTCTTCATTAGGTAAAATATCTTTTGGTGAGGATGGCTTTGTATATAAAAAACTTAGTAATAATAAAAATGAACACTATAAATATAAGATTAACAAACCATGTATTATAAAGCTATATGATAAAAATAATAGTACTAGAGAAATTGTAATTGAGCATAGTACTGGATATATCTATAAAAAACCCCATAAAATATAGAGAAAGAAAAATAAGAGAAAGAGTTTTCCAAAATTTAAGCCCATATTAAGTTTAAACCCTTGACAAAGGGGCAAGATTT
>NZ_JBSRRO010000024.1:0-39040 GCF_055140965.1 Malaciobacter sp. | reverse complement strand
GATTTGTTTTTGCTGTTGTTGCTAGTGCTTCTCCTAAGGCATTTACTCCTTTCATTACTGACAACATTCTTGCTTTTAATTTTGGTGATATCTCTATTTGTTTTGTGTAGTCATCATTTGAGTATGATTCTAAAGCACTCTCTAGATTTTTCATATTATCTTCTTGTGTATCAAGCATTTTATTTATTGTTTTTTTTAGAGTCATAATCATAGGATTTTCTGTATTTGAGTTAATTCTACATTGGAAAATACCTTGTTCTACTTTATTCATAACAAGAACAATCTCTCCTAATACTCTCATATCATCTTTTCTTATTTTGTCAAATGAATCAAAATATACATTGAAACTCTCTAAGATTTCACCAATCTCATCTTTTTTTATATATTCTGCTCTTCTTATTTTGTTTGATTTCATAAAGGTATATTGCATAAAATCATCAAGATATTCTCTTAATCTGTCAATTCCTCCAACAATTCTTTTCATAGCAGCAAAATTTGTATAAGCTACTATAATACCAAAAAGAATATTTATTGCTAAAATTGCAACTATATCAGAAGCTGACACTATTGCTGTAATACTAATAATAGCAAATGCAACTTGAGTAACAAGCATATTTATAAGTATTTTATATCTAGTGTGTATATTTTTAAACATTATTTTTAACCTTTATTGTCTTTATCATGTAATTTTAATCAAATTATTCTTAATTATATATGAATATTTAAATAATTTTGGTAATATTATTTTATGGAAGAAAGAATTGTATGTCAAAAGTGTCTATATTATTATGTTACATGGGAAAAAGGACGTCCTCATGGATGTAAAGCTTATGGTTTTAAGTCACAAATGATTCCCTCTGTTGTTGTAAAAAATAGCAGTGGAAAACCCTGTTCATTTTATAATCCAAAACAAAGATAACTAATAGTAAAATATCTCTTAATCATTTAAATTAGGGTAATAATGGCATTAAATAATTATGTTGATCAACTCAAGCAAAATAAAAAGACTATTATAAAATATTGGTTATCAAATAAAAGTGTAATTGAAATTTTAGACTCTTATGAACTTGATAAAATTATATTTGTAAAAAAATATGCAAGTTTTGTAATTGATTATTATATTGATGTTATTAATGAAAAAAAAGAGATTGGTGATTGCCCTGTAATAAATGATTTATTAGATTATTTAAAGTCAAAAAATGTAAGTAGTGATGAGCTTTTTATAATATGTTCTGGTTTTAAAAGTGCACTAATTAAAAATATTTATGATTTAAAAATTAACTCTTTTGATGTTATATCTGAAATTGATTATATATTTGAAAGAAACTTTGCAGGAGTTCTTAATAAATATTCAAAAACAGTTAAAGATGTTGAGAATAAATTAAGAAAAACAGTAGGAATAGTTAATAAATATGTAATTATGTCTAAAACTGATAAAAAAGGAATTATTAAAGAAGTCTCTGATGCTTTTTGTGATATCTCTGGTTTTAGTAGAGATGAACTTATTGGAAAATCTCATAATATTGTAAGACATCCAGATACAAGCCAATATGTTTTTAAAAACCTTTGGGAAACTATTCTTGATAAAAAAGTTTGGCAAGGTGAAATTAAAAATCAAAAAAAGAATGGACAAGCATATTGGGTCTATGCAACTATTGAACCAAGTTTTAATCAAAAAGGACAGATTACTGGTTTTTATGCAATAAGACAAGATATAACTTCAAAAAAAGAAGTAGAAGAACAACAAAATATTTTAGTAGAACAATCAAAATCAGCAGCAATGGGTGAGATGATTTCAATGATTGCTCATCAATGGAGACAACCACTTCAAGCTGTATCTATATTAATTCAAAAACTTCCTTTAATGAAAATGATTGAGGGTGAAGTAAGTGATGAAATACTTAATCAAGTTGTGGAAGATATAGGAAACCAGCTTGATTATATGTCAAAAACAATTGATGATTTTAGAGATTTTTTCAAACCCGATAAAGAAAAAGAAGAGATAAAATTAAGTAAATTAATAGAAAAAGCAATTGATTTTTTAGCTTACATGCTAAAAGTTGATACTATAAAATTAAATAAAAATGCAATTGATGATTGTATTGTTAAAGTACACATAAATGAAGTAGTACAAGTATTAATAAATATAATTAAAAATGCAAGAGATGTTATGGTTGAAAAAAATGATGGCACACAAAGAGAATTAAATATCAAGTATTATAAAAATGATAATTTTGCAATTATTGAAGTAGAAGATAATGCTGGAGGAATTCCTCCAAATATTATAAATAGAGTTTTTGAACCATACTTCTCAACAAAAAAGAATAAAAATGGAACAGGATTGGGTCTTTATATGAGTAGAACAATAATTGAACAACATAGTAATGGTCGATTAAGTGTATCCAACTCAAATAAAGGTGCAGTATTTAAAATAGAATTACCAATAAATTAGGAGAATAGATTTGTTATATGAAGATTTAAAAATAGTTACAAAATCATTGGGATTTTTAACAATAGAAGATTTTGCAAAATATATAGGTGTTACACCAAAAGATATTTTAAAATGGGAAGAAAAAGATGAAGTGCCATATACAATTTCACTTATTATTCATCTTTTAAAAGGTGAAAAATCTTTACCAAATAATAGTACTTTAGATAATTTAGTTGAAGAGTGTTTACCTTTGGCAACACTTTTAGAAGAAGCTTCTTCTTTCCCTCATAAGCTTGAAGAGATGTTTTTGCTACAAAAAGAGTTAAATGACTCAACAAACGGTAAAAATTGGGAACTTGGTGTAAATAAATTTGACAAAGATATCAACTGGCTAAGATGTATTCATATGGAAGTTGCAGAGTTAATTGATTCAACTCCATGGAAACATTGGAAAAATATTAATTCTCAGCCTGATATGAATAATATACATGTTGAATTAGTTGATATTTGGCATTTTTTAATGTCTTATATTTTACAAGAAACAAATGTTCCAAAAGCTGTATCTTTAGTTAATACTCATTGTATATATGAAGCAAATGAACAAATTGATGTAAAAGCCATGGTAAAAGAAGCTGAAAAGTTAGGTTATATTGCTTTAGCAATTCAAACAAACAATATGCCATCATTTAGCGGAATTGAAAGATTTATTGATCAATTTTTTAGATGTTGTAAAATATCTGGATTATCTTTTACATGGCTACAAAAACTATATATTGGTAAAAATTGTTTAAATAAATTTAGACAAGATAATGGCTATAAAGAAGGAACTTATAAAAAAACATGGAATGGTAAAGAAGATAATGTAATTATGGTTGATATTCTAGATTCTATGGAAAATGTAAGTTTTGATGAATTATATAATAAACTTAAAGATTTCTATAATAGTTTAGCTTAAATATTATATAATTATACATATCACTTTAAGGGGTTTTTGTGAAACAAAATATAGATAAAATTGAGCTTACTTTTTTACAAAAAGATGATCATTTAGCCATTTGTGAATTAATGAAAGATGAGTATAAACATCTTAAAGATTCTACTTGGGAGTATGAAGAGTTAAGTGCTTTACTTGATAAGTTTCCAAAAGGTCAAGTAGGAATAAAAATAGATGGAGAGTTAGCTGGATTTGCACTTAGTATTATAGTTGATTATTCACTTTTTGATGATAATCATAATTATAAAGAGATTACGGCTAATTATACATTTAATACCCATGATCCTTTAGGTGATATGCTTTATGGTGTAGATATTTTTATTAGTAAAAAATATAGAGGCTTAAGACTTGGTAGAAGATTGTATGATTATAGAAAAGAGTTATGTGAAGAGTTGAATTTAAAAGGTATAATATTTGGAGGAAGATTGCCAAATTATGGCAAATATGCAGAAAAATTAACTCCTAAAGAGTATATTCAAAAAGTTAAATATAAGAAAATAAATGATCCTGTTCTTAATTTTCAACTATCAAATGATTTTTATGTAAAAAGAGTTTTAAAAAACTATCTTGAAGGTGATGTTGAAAGTCAAGAATATGCAGCATTATTAGCTTGGAATAATATTTATTATACAAAATTAAAAAAGAAACCTTTAACTCAAAAATCAATTGTAAGACTTGGTTTAGTGCAATGGCAAGTTAGACCTTATAAAAATATAGAAGAAGTTTTAGAACAAGCAGAATATTTTATTAAAGCTGTTTCAAACTATAGAAGTGATTTTGCTCTTTTCCCTGAGTTTTTCAATGCTCCATTAATGGCTAAGTATAATCATTTAAATGAAGCTGATGCAATAAGAGAATTGGCTAAATATACACATACCTTTAAAGAAGAGTTTTCAAAACTTGCAATAAGTTATAATATCAATATTATAACTGGAAGTATGCCTGAATTGGTAGATGGACATTTATATAATGTAGGTTTTTTATGTAAGCGTGATGGTACTATTGAAAAGTATGCAAAAAATCATGTTACTCCTGATGAAAAGAAAATTTGGGGATTAAACGGTTCTAATGAAATTAGAACATTTAATACAGATTGTGGGAAAATAGGTGTTTTAATCTGTTATGATTCAGAGTTTCCTGAATTAAGTAGAATTTTAGCAAATGAGGGAATGCAAATTCTTTTTGTGCCATTTTTAACTGATACTCAAAATGGTTATTCAAGAGTTAGACTATGCTCTCAAGCAAGAGCTATTGAAAATGAGTGTTATGTAGCAATAGCTGGATGTGTTGGAAACTTGCCAAAAGTTCACAATATGGATATTCAATATGCTCAGTCAGCTGTTTTTACTCCATGTGATTTTGCATTTTCTATTAATGGTGTTAAAGCTGAATCAACTCCTAATACTGAAATGATTTTAGTGGCTGATGTTGATTTAGACTTATTAAAAGAGTTGCATAGTTTTGGTAGTGTAAATAATTTAAAAGATAGACGTCTAGATATTTATGATATAAAAAGAACAAATACTTAAAGGCAAAAATTTAAATGAATGAAGAACAAACTCAAGTATCAGATACTATTGATATAGAAAATTCACAATTGTATATCTGCGATATTGAGAGACTAGTAAGTAGTAGACAAAAATTTAGATACTATTATGAGATATACAATGATGAGCTATATTCACTTATCTTATTAACTTTGACACATAAATCTTTTAATAAAAAAGAAGCAAAGCAACTTTGTAAAGAGATACTTAGACATAAATCTTTTTTACAAAAAAGGTTAAAAAGAGATAGCGGAGTTTGTTTGGCTACTTTAGATTATTTAAGTAATATAAAAAATATAATTTATAAACCAACAATAATGGAAGAGAAAAAAAGCGACTTTTTAACTGACTCTTCTACAAAAGATGGTTTAACGAATCTCTATTTAAGAGATATATTTGATGTTTTTCTTAAAAAAGAGATAGATTTAGCAAAAAGAAAAAATACTATTATAACTTTAGCACTAATTGATATTGATGATTTTAAAAAAATAAATGATAATTTTGGACATCAAAAAGGTGATGAAGTATTATCAAAAATTGGAGAGATTTTAAATGATTCAATAAGACAAATGGATTTTGCTGCTAGATATGGAGGAGAAGAGTTAAGTATAGTTATGCCTAATACAAAGTTAGAGCAAGGTTATAAAATAGCAAATAGAGTTAGAAAAAAAATAGAAAATCTAAAGTTTGATGATTTTTCTATAACTGTTAGTATAGGACTTAGTCAAACAAGTGATAAAATATTAGATTCAGAAAAAATAATTTCTTGTGCTGATAAAGCACTTTATCTTGCAAAAGAAAAAGGTAAAAATCAAGTAGTTAAATTCAAATCTTAATATCGATACTAAAACAAGCGCCTTGTGATGTATTTTTAACATCAATTGTTCCACTAAAATGTTTTTCAAGAATAACCTTACACATATAAAGACCTAATCCTGTTCCATTTTTCTCATGTTTTGTAGAAAAATAAGGATCAAAAACTCTATTTATAATATCTTGTGGTATACCTTTTGCATTATCACTTACTTTAATTCTCAAATAATTTTCACTTTTAACAAAGTTTATATCTATCTTTCCTTTTTTTATCTCTCTTTCAGTTATTGCATCAATGCTGTTATTTATTAGGTTTAAAATAATTTGAATATACTCATTTTTATAAGTATATATTTTTTCAATATCTATTTTATTTATTTCTAAATTTATATTTGCAATTTCTAAGCTAGGTTGAATAAGCTCTTTTGCATGCATTGTTGTTTCAATAATATCTATATACTCTTTTTGTTTATCATCTTTGAAAAAATTTGCAAAATCATCAATTGTTTTTGACATATATTTTAAATAGCCTTGCACACTTAAAATATCTTTTATCAAATCTTCATTTTTTATTAGACTATTTTTTCTTGTTTTAAACCTAAGTTTAGCCATAATTGAACCAACAGAAGCTAAGGGTTGTCTCCATTGGTGGGCAATCATAGATATCATTTCACCCAAGCTTGCAAGCTTTGATTGTCTAAATAGTAGATTTTCATTCTCTTTTATCTCTCTTAAGTCAATTAAAGAAACAATTTTATATTTTTCACCACTTAATTTTATATCACTTATTTTAATTATTGCAGGGATTAAATCTCCATTATTTGAAACTAAAGTAACTTCTTGAAATAGATGTTTATTAAACTCTAGAAATTTTTGTGTTGTTGATGGAATTAGTACACCTGTTGCTAAATTACCTATTAACTCATCTTTTGTTTTATACTCCAAAATTTGAACTAAAGCATCATTTGCATTTACTATAAATCCTTGTTTGATTATTAAAATTCCCTCAATAGTTGAGTTTAATATTGTATTTATATTCTCTGAATCATTATCTAAATGTTTTTTCATGTAAATTCCAAAATAAATTAAACTTATAAGTAGTTTTAGTATTGTATAATTTTTATTCTTATTTACTATTGATATGGGAGGACTTATGATTGACTATGTGTTACTTGAGGAGTATTGCCAAAATATATCTATACTTTTTGTAGAAGATGATGAGTCTATAAAAAAAGAAACAACAGAGCTTTTAAAAGAGATTTTTACTTGTGTAGATGTAGCAAGTGATGGAGAAGAGGGCTTAAATAAATACAAAGAGTATTTTAATATAAATCAAAAACATTATGATATTGTATTAAGTGATATAAAAATGCCCAAAATTGATGGCTTAGAGCTTACAAAACTTATATATGAAGAAAACCCTGATCAAAAAATAATAGTTTTATCAGCACATAGTGAAACAAAATACCTTTTGGAGTTTGTAAATATAGGAATCTCTTATTTTTTAGTAAAACCTTTAGATTATGATGAGTTTATTAATGTCATATTTAATATTACAAAAGATATTCATGATCAAAGAGAGCTACAAAATAGTTTTAAAGCTGAAAAAATAGTGTTAAATAATATTTTGATTTGGGATAAACAAACAAAACAACTATTAAGAAATAATCAAGCAATAAAACTAACAAAAAAAGAGTTTTTATTGATTGAGTTACTTTTAAAAACAATTGAAAAAACCCATCCTGTTCAAGAAATAATAGCAATATTATGGGAAGGTGATTATGAGTCAAGTGCAGATATAACAAACTTAAAAAATATCGTTTCAAGATTAAGAAAAAAAGTTCCAGAATTAGATATTGAAAATGTTTATGGATTTGGATATAAAATAAATATTAAATATTTTGAATAATTAACACTTTTATAATACTATTTATAAGTATAATTTTCTTATAGGAGATTATTATGAAAAAGCTAGAAAATAGTAGTTTTAATATTAACTTCATCGAAGAGTTGACTGTGTTATATGTTGAAGATGATTCTGTTATAAGAAAAAACCTTCTAAGTTGCTTTGAACCTCTTTTTAAAAAAACATATGTTGCAGTAGATGGAAAAGATGGTTTTGAAAAGTTTAAAAAATATAAAGATAAAATTGATATAGTAATCACTGACATTAATATGCCCAATATTGATGGAATAGAGATGATTAAACTAATCAAAAATATTAATCCAAGAGTTGCTTGTCTTATCACAACAGCTTATTCAGATAAACAATACTTACTTGATTCTATTAATTATGGGGTAAATCATTATATTTTAAAACCTTTTAAAATAGATACTTTATTAAAAGAAGTAGAAAAATCATACCTATCAACTTATTATGTAAAAGAGTTATCACAAAGAAATAGAGAAATAGAGCAGTTATCTAAAATCTTTAATTCTAATATCGAACCTTTGGAGCTTAAAGAGTTAGAAAAAGAAGATAAAGAGTACAAAACAAAACTCACTCTTTTTAGCGAAATAATACAAATGTTAGATAGAAGATAAAAATCTTCTATTCTAATTAAGAATAATCGTTTTTATAATCTACGTAATGTCTTGCATGTTTAATAAGACCTTCAACGTCTTCTTGAGTAAGCTCTTTTACTACTTTTGCTGGGCTTCCTAAGATTAAACTTCTTGGTGGGAATTTTTTCCCTTGAGTTACAAGAGAGTTTGCTCCTACTATTGAACCCTCACCAATTATTGCATTATCTAATATTGTTGCGCTCATACCAATTAAACAGTTATCTTCAATTGTACATCCATGAAGCATAACCTTATGTCCAATGGTAACATTATTTCCAATAATTGTTTGGGTATTTGTATCAGTGTGAATCATTGATAAATCTTGAACATTAGTTCTTTTACCAATTCTAATTTTATTTACATCAGCTCTTAAGACACATCCAAACCATACAGATGAGTCTTCGTCTACTTTTATATCTCCTATTAAATCTGCACTTGGTGCAATCCATGCATTTTTATCTATTTGAGGATAAAACTCTTTAAATTTTAAAATCATTCCGCTCTCCTTCATTTAAAAAGTAAAATATTATATCTTCAAAAAATAAAAAATGCAAATATTAAGTTTGAGCTTTATACTCTAATATGACTGGTTTAGAGTAGTTTGGAACATCATCATAAGTAAATATTGCAATATATTTATCTTTATCTAGTGCTCCAAAATCATCAATAGTATAACTATCTTTACCAGCATATATTTTTTGTCCATCTTGTGGACTTAAGGGTTTTCTAAAAGGGTTTTTAATTACTTTAGCTCCAACGAAATTTTCATCTTGTGGATTTTGCCATAAAATTTTTATTTTCCCATTTTCTATTTCATATTTTGCATTTGTTACTTGTGGTAATGCAAATCTTCTTTTTGATATATATTCAATAATTAGTTTTGGAGATAATTTATCATTTGAAATTTCCCAAGATATTTTTCTATCTTTTATTGTTTTAATTGCTGATGTAGGTCTTAAAACAAACAAGACATCACTTTTATCTTTTAATTTGGCATTTAACTCTTTTTTTGAAAATGAATCAAATACAAAATATTGTGTTTGATTGTTTTTTAAATCATTGGCACTTATATCATAACCAATATTTTGAATTATTTCTCTATTACAAAAGCTTTTATAATCTTTTTTTAATTTGCTATCAACAAACTCTAAATGAAATCTTATATCTTCTTTGAGATATATTTTTGTAGAGTTTAATTTTACGTATGCGTTTGTAATCATTGTAAATTCATGTGATGGCAAAGATGATAGATTGAATTTCAATGCAGAATAAATCTTTTTGCCTTTTTTGTCAAATCCTGAACTTATTTCATTTTCTATTATTTTGCCCTCACTAATAGTATCTATTGATTTAGGATATAAAGTAGCAATAGTTGGCTCAATAGTATAAGTTAACTCTAATCTTGGTCTATATGTTAATCCAAAACCAAATTTTCCATAACCAATATCCCATTGCATCATTTGAGATTTTCTTCCTATTTTTAACTCCTTAGGTCCTTCAACTCTTAATACTATTTGCTCTTTTTCTATTTGACTTGTCAAAATTGAAGCTTGTATTCCTGAGAATTCCCATTTTCTCCATATTCCTTGTGTTAATTGATCACTTTTTGTTGGCTGTCCAATATAACTAATTATTTTTGCATTATTTACCTCATCAAAATCAGTAATATCACTTATTGAATCTTGTTCTACTATTCCTACATTCCATTCTCCAAACTTTTCTATTGTAGTTGAAACTCTATTTATAGGGTATAAGTTTAAACAAGCAGATTTAATAATTGCATTTTTAGGAATAGTTTTTAAATCATCAAAATAGTGCATATTTACTTCTTAATTTTGAATTAAGAAGCATTCTAATAAAGAATAGTTACATTTTAACTACAATATTACATTTGTATTATTATTTGTGAGAGTTTGTGTAGAAAAAAGCAGAGAAACCTCTGCTTTTTATTTATTTATTTTGAGTTTGTCCAGCAATTATAAATCTTAATGCATTTAATTTAATAAATCCTTCTGCATCTTTTTGATTATAAACTTCATCTTCTTCAAATGTAGAGTGAGCTTCTGAGAATAGTGATTTTTCTGATTCTCTTCCAACTACAACAACATTTCCTTTATAAAGTTTTAGTTTTACTGTTCCTTCTACTTTTTTTTGTGTTTCATCAATTGCTGCTTGTAACATTTGTCTTTCAGGTGAGAACCAATACCCATTATAGATAAGTTTTGCATATCTTGGCATTAATTCATCTTTTAAATGTGTTGCTTCTCTATCTAAAGTAATTGATTCAATTGCTCTATGAGCTTTTAGCATAATTGTTCCACCTGGAGTTTCATAACAACCTCTTGCTTTCATACCAACATATCTATTTTCAACAATATCAATTCTTCCAATACCATGTTTATTCCCATAATCATTTAGTTTTTTTAGAAGTGTTGCTGGTGATAACTCTTCACCATTGATTGCGTATGGATCTCCATTTTTGTATGAAATTGTAATATATTCAGCTTCATTTGGTGCCTCTTCTAAAGAGTTTGTCCATAACCACATATTTTCATCTGGTTGTTTTGCTGGATCTTCTAAAACTAATCCCTCATATGAAATATGTAAAAGATTTGCATCCATTGAATATGGACTTACAGCAGGGTTTCCATTTTCATCAAAATGTTTTTTATCGATATTTATTCCATTCTTTTTAGCATAAGCTAAAAGTTTTTCTCTTGAATTTAAATCCCATTCTCTCCAAGGAGCAATTACTGTAATTTCTGAATTAAGTCCTAAATATCCAAGCTCAAATCTAACTTGATCATTTCCTTTTCCAGTTGCACCATGAGAAACAGCGTCTGCACCCATTTTTTCTGCAATTTCAATCTGTTTTTTAGAAATAAGAGGTCTTGCAATAGATGTTCCTAATAAGTATTCTCCCTCATAAATTGCATTTGCTCTAAACATTGGAAATACATAATCTTTTACAAACTCTTCTTTTATATCTAAAATGAAAATATTTTCTGGTTTAATTCCCATATCTAAAGCTTTTTGTCTTGCAGGTTCTACTTCTTCTCCTTGACCTAAATCAGCAGTAAAAGTAATAACTTCTGCATTGTATTCATCTTGAAGCCACTTTAAAATGATTGATGTGTCTAAACCTCCACTATAGGCTAAAACAACTTTTTTTACTTCTTTTTTATTCATAACGTCTCCATAAAATATAAATGTTTATTTGGATATATTTTATCTAAAATTAGCTATAATCCCTATTATGAGATGTGATAAATTTTTAAATGCAGTAAATATAACAAAAAGAAGAGCAGTTGCCGAAGATATGCTAGCTTGTAAGGTAGTATATATAAATAATGTAGCTGCAAAAAAAGCTAAAGAAGTAAAAGTTGGAGATATTATAGAGATAAAATATCTTGAAAGAAGTGATAAATTTAAGGTCTTACAAATTCCTACTACTAAATCAACTCCAAAATCTAAAATGGATGAATATGTAGAAAAACTAAGTGATAAGGATAGCAATGTTTAATGTAGCAAAACTGAAGTTTGACGATATTTTTGAAAATAGGTTACCCGAAGATGAAGTTCGCGATTATTTGATAAAACTTTATGAAAGAGGGGAGACAGTTGAAGAAATTGCAGGTGCAGTAAGCGCTATGAGAGAGCATTTGATTGCTTTACCTGCAAATAAAACTTTGCGTCAAAAGGCTATTGATATAGTAGGAACAGGAGGAGATAAAAGTTTTAGTTTTAATATCTCAAGTACAACATCAATTCTTTTATGTGCAAGTGGTTCATATGTAGCAAAACACGGAAATAGAAGTGTTACAAGTAAATCAGGAAGTTCTGATATGCTTGAGGCTTTAGGGTTCAATTTAGATTTGAGTTTAAATAATAGTGCAAAAATGTTTGAAGATACAGGTTTTGTTTTTATGCATGCAGCAAATCATCATCCAGCTATGAAATATGTTACACCAATTAGAAAATCAATTGATCATAGAACAATTTTTAATTTAATAGGTCCTTTATCAAATCCTGCTTTTGTAAAAAAACAATTACTTGGTGTATATCCTAAAGATTTAATTGGAAAAATTACAGAGGCTTTAAATATACTAGAAACACAAAAAGCAATGGTAGTTAGCTCAAATGATGGAATGGATGAAATCTCAATTTCAGATATAACTTTTGCAAATTTACTTGAAAATAATAAAATTAGTGAATTTATAATTGATCCACAAGAGTTAGGATTTAATCTTGCACCAAAAGAGTCAATTGTTGGTGGAGATGCAAAGGAAAATGCAGTTATTACTAAAGGTATCTTATCTAATGAAATAAAAGATTCAAGACTTGATATTGTTTTATTAAATTCAGCAGCAGCTTTAATTGTAGATGATAAAGCAAGAGATATGAAAGAGGGAATTGAAATAGCAAGAAGTACTATTGAAAGTGGTAAAGCAAAAGAAAAATTAGAGCAATTAATTAAAGTATCAAATGCTTTAGCATAAGGGAAAAACTTGCAAGAAAAACTAGATTTAAATTTAGAACAATTAGAAAAAATAGTAGAACTAGTAGATAAATATATTAAACAAAAGGGTGATTGTGTTATTTTACTACAAGGCGATTTAGCAAGTGGAAAAACAACATTAGTAAAAAATTATGTAAAAAGTAAATCAATTGAGGATTTAGTTACTTCACCCACTTTTTCTATTCAAACTATTTATTCAAATAATATTTATCATTATGATGTATATAATAAAGGTTTAGAAGAGTTTATATCTTTGGGACTTTTAGAGGAGTTTGAAAAAGAAGGAGTTCATTTTGTAGAGTGGGGTGATGAAAGACTTGAAGAGTTACTTCATTCATATGGTTTTAACGTAATTACCATAAAAATAGAGAAAAAAGAGAATAAAAGGCAATATATAATAAATGCATAAACTAGAAATAAAAGATATAACAAAAAAAATAAAAAAAACACAAATATTACATGGTATTTCATTAGAGATAAAAAGTGGTGAAATAGTAGGTTTATTAGGACCAAATGGTGCAGGAAAAACTACAACCTTTTATACTGTATGTGGTCTTGTGAAACCAACAAGTGGAGAGGTTTTTTTCGATGGTATGAATATTACAAATCTTCCTTTACATGAAAGAGCTTTAAAAGGAATAGGATATTTACCTCAAGAATCTTCTATTTTTAAAGATTTAAGTGTTGAAGATAATCTTTTTTTAGCAGCTGAAGTTGTAACAAATGATAAAAATGAACAACATAAAAGAGTTGAAGAATTACTTGAAGTTTTTAATATTGAACCAATTAGAAAAAGAAAAGGTATCTCTTTATCAGGAGGTGAGAGAAGAAGAACAGAAATTGCAAGAGCACTTGTTTCTAAACCTAAATTTTTACTTCTTGATGAACCTTTTGCAGGAGTTGATCCTATTGCTGTTAAAGATATTCAAGAGATTATTCATCAACTTACATTAATAGGAATTGGAGTTTTAATAACTGATCACAATGTAAGAGAGACATTACAGATTTGTCACAGAGCATATGTAATGAAAAGTGGTAGTTTATTAGCTTCTGGTAAAAGTGAAGATATTAAAAGTGATGGAAGTGTTAGACAACACTACTTAGGAGAAGATTTTAACTTCTAAGTAGTGTAAGAAGAAACCATGTTTCTTCCATCTCTTTTTGCTTTATATAGTGCAATATCTGCTTTTTTTATAAACTCTTCTTCAATATCACCCTCATCAAGTGTTGTTACTCCAAAACTAGCTGTTATTTGTTTTGGTAATTTTTTTGATTTAAACTCTTGTATTGCGTTTCTTATTTTTTCAGCTACTTTCATAGCTCCATCAATATTTGTTTCAGGAAGTAAAACTAAAAACTCTTCTCCTCCCCATCTTACAACAGTATCATGCTCTCTTACACTTCTTGTTACAACTTCAGCTATAAACTTTAAAACTTCATCTCCCATATTATGACCAAATTCATCATTGAACTTTTTAAAATGATCTATATCAAAAAGAATTAAAGATAAGTCATTTTGATATCTTTTATCTCTTCTTATCTCTTTTCCAAAAATCTCATGAAATTTTTGTCTATTAAAAAGTCCTGTTAATAAATCATGACTTGCTTGATACTCTAAAAGATTTGATTTCTCTTTTAATTCTGTTATATCAGTTAAAGAAATTACAAAGTGTTGTCCTTGCTCATAATCATCAATATTAACAGTAAATACTCTATCAACCCCATCTTTATTAGTTATTTTTACAACTCTATCAACTTCACTTAAATTTTGTAAATACTCAATCCAATTTTTATCACTGTCTTTTAAGATTTCAGGACTAAAAAAGCCTCTTTCATTTTTAAATAGTTTTGATACACATGATACATTATTTAAAAACTCTTCTAATGAATCAGTTCCAAAAAATTCTAAAAATTTTTTATTTACATTTGTAATTATATTTGAACTACTAACAAATACTATATTATCCTGAGCATCCAAAATTGATTTTACTTTTTGTATTCCCTCTTCAACTTTTTCTTCTAAAGATAAGTTTACTTCTTCTAATTGCTTTCTTAAAAAAATCGGCTCAACAGCTTTTATCATACTTTCAATTAGTTGATATAAATCTATAGGCTTCATAGCATAAGCACTAACACCTACATCAATGGCTTTTTTCAAAAAGTTTGGATCATTGTGTGCACTTGTAATAACAATTGGTATTGCAGGATTTATCTCTTTTATATAAGCACACATTTCTAATCCGCCCATTTTAGGCATATTAATATCTGTAACAATTAAATCAACATCTAAATGTTCTTTGAACTTTTCTAATCCTTCTTTCCCATCTGCTGCAATTATTATCTCTTTTACTATTGCTTTAATTGTTTTTCCCGTAAACTCTCGTACATCATTTTCATCTTCAACATATAAAACTTTTATATTTTTCAATACTTCTTTATTCATCCCTAGCCTTAGTTGAGTTATTTATTTCTGGATTTTCTTTTGGAGGAGAAAAATAGTAACCTTGTGAATAATCTGCTCCTAAATCTTTAACTGTATTAAATATATCTTCATTTTCAACATACTCTGCAATAGTTTTTAATCCTAAGTTTTTTGCAAACTCTATTATAGTTTTTGTTATCTTATAAGAGTTTTTATCAATTACTACATTTTTGATAATAGAAGCATCAATTTTCAAATAATCAACATTCATTTTTAAAATATGCTCAAAGTTTGAATATCCAGAACCAAAATCATCAATAGCAACTTTGCATCCTAAACTTTTAATTTCATCTATAAATTCTATTAATATATTGTAATTTTTCACACTTTCATCTTCTAAAATCTCAAAAACCACTTTGTTTTTTACATTATATTTTTTCATTTTTTTTCTTACAAAACTTAAAAAATCTGGATCTTCAATATCTTCATAAGATATATTAATTGAAAATTCATAATCTAATTTATCAAATTTTTTAAAAGCTTTTTCAATAACTATCTTTGTAATTTTTGTATATTGATTAGATTTTTTTGAAACTTCTAAAAAGAAAAAAGGAGATATTACTTTATCCTCATCAATCATTCTTACAAGACACTCATATTTGTCTATTTTTAAAGTCTTGTTATTTATTAGTGGTTGATAATATACAATAATTTGGTCTTTATTTAAAGCATTTTTTAGCTTCTTTGTCCATTTCATATTGTTTTCATACTCTTGCAAATTATCTAATTTATCATAAAAGACCAAATAGTCTTTATTGTCTTTTTTTGCTGCTTGAAGTGCTAAATCTGCTGTAATTAGCTTGTTGTTTTTTGTAGAAAATGATATACCAGCTTTAACACGAGTATCAATTTCATAATGTTCATAAGTAAATACTTCTTTGTAGATTTTAGTAATAATAGTTTTAATTACAGTTAAGAAATCATTTTTTTCTACTTCTTCTGCTATTACACAATAAGTATCAGAGGGGAATTTATAAAGCTTAATACCATTATGATTTTTTATTATATTTTCCATAATATTAGCAACTTGAATTAAAACCCAATCACCAACTTTATTTCCAAAAAAATCATTTATCTCTTTAAAAGAGTTTATATCAATAATTGCTAAAGAGTTAATATTGATTTTTTCATGTTGTAGTTGATCAATTAGCTTTGCTCTATTTGGTTTTTTTGTAAGATTATCTGTATATAAAAGGTTGATTAGTTCTTGCTTATACTCAATTTCATGAGTAATATCATCTAAAAAAATAAGATGATTTTTATTCTGTTTTAAGTAGTTAGATTGAATTTTATATATATGTTTTTTATCTTCTATTTTTATTAATACTTTTAAATCATCTTCGTTTTTTAAATACTTTAACCAATCAATATTCTTTTCACCAAATAGATACCCTTCTTCTTTTTCAAATATGTCAGATACTTGTTTATATTTTTTGTTTAATTCACTAAGTTTTCTTAGCTTTAAAACTTTTAAGAAGTTTTTATTAGCAAAAAGAAATTTTTCACCATCTGTTAAAAATATTGGTGTTGCAATATTGTTTAGTATTGCAGAAGAGACCTCTTTTTGTTTTAAAAGCTCTTTCTCTTTTTCTCTAATTTTTACATAATGATCTATTTTAAATATTAGTTTATTGAAAAATAGTGGTTTATAAATAAAATCAAAAACATCAATACTATAAGCTAAATCAAGATTTTGAGTATTATCTATGATAAATATAACATCTATATCACTACTTAAACACTCTTTTGCAATTTTTATAGAATTTTTTATATTTATATCAATAATTAATAAATTTAATTCAAATTTTTTAGATAAAATCTCTTCTTCACTGGAAGTAAAATGCAAATTTATATTTGAGAGTTCATTTATAGTTTTTTCTTTAAGTTGTATATTTTGTATTATTTCACTATCTGCAATTAGAACATCAAAGTGCATTAAGTACCTTAGCTTTAAATTATTATTATATTATTATATAAAAATACTCTTTAAAGTTATATTATCTATAGTTTTTGTAAGTTTATCTATTTATATAAAATAAATTTAAATGAAAAAATAAGTCCATTTAGACTTATTTTTTAAAAATTCTAAGAGCATTTTCTAAATCCTCTTGAGTATCTATTCCAAACGATTTAGAGTCTACTTCAACCATAGCAATTGAGTATCCATTATCAATAGCTCTTAATTGTTCTAATTTCTCTATTTTTTCTAATTTTGAGGGTTTCAATGAGCAAAAATCATTTAGACTTTTTTTTGTAAAACCATAAATTCCAAGATGACCATTGTAACTAGAGTTTTCATAATGATCTCTATGATATGGAACTTTTGCTCTTGAAAAATATATAGCCTTACTATTTTCATCAAGTATAACTTTTACATGATTAGGATCATCAGCTAAGTCTGATGTTATTTTTTTATAACAACTAACAATCATTGTATTTTCATTATTCTTTTTTACTTCTTTTACTCTATTTATTACTGCTTTTACAACTTCTGGTTCTATAAAAGGTTCATCTGCTTGTACATTAATAATAATCTCATCATCTGGTAAATCAAGCTTATTTACAGCTTCATTTATTCTATCTGTTCCACTTTGATGAGTATTTGATGTAAGTACAGCTTCATATCCATGTATTTTTGCTAAATCTAAAACTTCCAATGAGTCTGTTGCAATTACAACTTTATCTAATGCACTAACTTGCATTGCAGTTTTTATTACCATTGGTAAACCTAATATATCCACTAATATTTTATTTTCAAATCTACTTGAATTTAATCTTGCTGGAATAACTATCATTTATCTTCCTTTAAATTGGTAGTGCTATTTTAAAAGTAGCACCACTATTATGGTTTGTTACACTAATTTCACCCATTAAATGCATCTCAGTGATTATTTTACATGTATATAATCCTAAGCCCACCCCATGTTTTGAATTTTTTGTTGAGAAATAAGGTTCGAAAATTTTATCAATTATATCTTCATCAATTCCACCTGCATTATCACTTATTTCAAAAAATATTGTATTATTTAAGCAGTAACAAGTAAGTTTAATTACACCATTTTTAATTTTTTTTCTAAATATTGCTTCTTTGGCATTTACTAATATATTTACTAATATTGTTGTAAGTTCACTTTTATAGCTATTAAAAGCAGGAATATCAGTTACATCTTTTATAAAATCTATATCTTTTGATTCTGGATCTTTTTTGAAAATCTCTACAGCTTTTAAAATAACATCTTTTGCTATAACTTTCTCTTTTTCACTTTTTAACTTGACAAAACTTTGAAACTCTTCAATAGTATTAGATAATTTTTGTGCATCATCTTTTATCTCTTTTAAGCTTTGTGCAAATGCTTCTTTATTTGAATCAAGTCCCATTGTTAAATCTAGTTCAAGTTTTTGAGCTCTAATTGATATTATATTTAAAGGTTGTCTCCATTCATGAGAAAGCATTTGTAAAGTCTCTGTCATTATTGCTAGTTTTGATTGTTGAACTAAAAGATTATCTTTTTGGACTACTTCTTGTTGTAAAGATTTTGTTTCTACATTAAGATTAATCTCATTTGTAATATCAAACATAAGTGAAGTATAACCTGTAATATCACCATATTTGTTATATGTGGGTTTTACTTTTGTATCAATCCAAAAGATTATTCCATTTTTTCTTTTAGCTTTAATTTTTCCATTCCACTCTTTTGCATTTTTGATATGACTTAAAATCTCACTAAAAACTTTATCATCTTCATCAGCTGATTTTATAATAGTATGATGTTTATTTATTAGTTCATTCTCTTCATAGCCACTAAGGGTACGAAAAGCTTGACTAGTTTGAGTTATAAGTCCATCTATATTTACATGAGTTGAAGCAACATAACTATCTAAAATTTGATCATCTGAAATCTCTTTTGTAATATCTTTTGTATTAATTACAAAAAGTTTTTTATTTAACATAGTTGATAGTGTTATTCTTAGATAAACTTTTTGATTATCTTTTCTAATACAAACAATATTTATATCTGATTCATATCTATTTTTCAAATTTTTTTTCATTAATTCAATAAATGATTTTTTATAATCTTCTTGTATAAATGATATAAAATTTTTGTTTTTTAATTCTTCTTTTGAAAAACCCAAAATAGGAACGAATGCATTATTATAGTATATAAACTTCCCAGTAAAATCAATAATTCCTATTCCATCCCAAGAATTATTTATAATCTCTTTTAGTTCATCATTACTTCTTTTAAGCTTAGTAAGATTGTACTCTTCTGACATATAAAACCTTATTTTTAGTATTGATATTATATTATAAAAACTTTAAAAATTTATAAGTAGGTAATATGAAGAAAACAATAACAGTTATAGATACATTTGGATTTTTATTTAGAAGTTATTATGCACTTCCTCCTTTAAAATCAAAAGAGGGGTTTCCAACTGGCTTATTAACAGGTTTTATGAATTTTATTTCAAATATTGGAAAAGATTTTCAAACAGATTATTTAGTATTTGCATTAGATTCTAAAGGTGATACTTTTAGAAATGAAATTTATAGTCAATACAAAGCACATAGACCAGATGTGCCAGAAGATCTTTTAAGACAACTACCTGTTGCAATTGATTGGATAGAAAAAATGGGCTTTCAAACAGCTTCAAGGGTTGGTTTTGAAGCGGATGATATTATAGCTTCAATAGCACATGATGCAAAAACTAAAGATTTAGAAGTAAGAATAGTAAGTCATGATAAAGATTTATATCAACTAATTGATGATGATACAATTTATTTATTCGATCCAATAAAAAAAGTAATAATTAATGAAGATAAATGTACACAAAAATATGGAGTAACACCTAAGCAATTCACTGATTATCAAGCACTTTTAGGTGATAGTGCGGATAATGTACCAGGAGTTAAAGGTGTGGGAGCGAAAACTGCACAAGCATTAATTAGTCAGTTTAATACAATAGAAAATATTTATGAAAATTTAGAAAGTATTGAAAAACCAAGATGGAAAAATCTTTTAGAAGCAAGTAAAGAGATGGCATTTATTTCAAAAGAGTTAGTTACTTTAAAAGTAGATTGCCATGTGCTTGATGAAATAGATAAATTTACTCTTCCAAAAGAAAACCCAATTTTAAAAATCGCAGATACTTTACTTGAGTATGATTTAAATAGAATTATAGAAAGAGTTAATAAAGATGGATTAAATTACAAAACAAAACTGCCTAAAAAAGAAGAAGCATTTTTATTTGACTCTATTTTACTTGATACTAAAGAGAAATTATTTGATATTTTAAATTCAATTGATAAAAATAAAATTGTTGCTTTTGATACTGAAACAACAAGTTTAGATACAAAAGATGCAAAAATAGTAGGCTTCTCTTTTAGTTTTGAAGAAAACAAAGGATATTATGTTCCAATAGGGCATTTTTATCTAGGCGTTCCTGATCAAATAGGTTTAGATGATGCAAAAAAGGCATTAGAAAAATTAAATGAATTTAAACTTGTAGCACAAAATTTCAAATATGATTATGAAATAATAAAAACAAACTTTGATTTAGAAATGAATTTGTATGCTGATACGATGATAATGTCTTGGCTTTTAAATCCAAGTTCAAAACTAGGACTTGATGCTAAAGCAAAAGAGTATTTTGATCATACAATGTTAGCTTTTAAAGAGCTAGTTAAAAAAGGAGAAAATTTCTCTAGTGTTGAAGTTGAAAAGGCTTGTTTATATGCAAGTGAAGATGCGGTTATTACTTTAAAATTATTTTATAAATTAAAAGAAGAATTCAAAGCTTCAAACTTAGAGTATTTATTTGAATTAGGACAGAGTTTAGAGTTTGAATTTACTAAAGTTTTAGCACATATGCAAGAAAATGGTATAAAAATTGATATTAATATACTTGAAGATTTAAAAGAAAAGAGTTTAAAACATTTAGCACAGCTAACTGCAAAGATTTATGAGCTAGCAGGTAGTGAATTTAATATAAACTCTCCAAAACAGTTAGGTGAAGTACTTTTTGATAAATTAGGTTTAACTGCTTCAAAAAAGACTAAAAGTGGATATAGTACTAATGAAATGGTTTTACAAAAACTTCATGATGAACATAAAATAATTCCTTTACTTTTAGATTATAGAGAATCTCATAAGTTACAATCAACATATATTGAGCCACTATTAAAACTTGCAAAACAAAGGGATAATAATAGAGTTTATACTTCGTTTTTACAAACTGGAACTGCAACAGGAAGATTAAGTAGTAAAAATCCTAATTTACAAAATATTCCAGTAAAAAGTGAAGCAGGAGCACTAATAAGAAGTGCATTTATACCAAAAGAAGGTTATTCTCTTGTAGGAATAGATTACTCACAAATTGAGTTGAGACTACTAGCTCACTTTAGTGAAGATGAGGCTTTACTAGAAGCTTTTAATAGTAATTTAGACATTCATAAACAAACAGCAATAAAGATTTTTGGAGAAGAAGAAGCAAGTTCAAAAAGATCAATAGCAAAATCTATAAACTTTGGACTTATTTATGGAATGGGTAGTAGAAAACTTGCTGATACATTGGGAATAAAAACAGCAGAAGCAAAAAGTTATATAGAGTCTTATTTTCAAGCTTTTAAAAGTGTAAAGGATTATTTAAAATCAATTGAAGATACAATCTTAGAAACTGAATATATAGAAACACTACTTAAAAGAAGAAGAGTATTTGATTTTAATAGTGCAAATGGAATGCAAAAAGCTGCATTTTTAAGAGAGGGTGTTAATACGAAGTTTCAAGGAAGTGCTGCTGATTTGATTAAACTTTCTATGCTAAAAATTTGGCAAAAATATAAAAACAATGAAGATATAAAAATGCTTCTACAAATTCATGATGAATTAATTTTTGAAATAAAAAATGAGAAAATAGAAGAGATTTTAGAAGATTTGGTAAATATTATGGAAAATATTGTTGAGTTAAAAGTTCCATTAAAAGTGTCAAAAAATATTGGCAAAAGTTGGCAAGAGCTAAAATAATAAAGAAAAATGTAAATTTTATTTATTTATAAATAATTTTTCTTTGACAAATGTAATAAAATTTGCTATTATTTTAAATAAAAATTAATATCAAAGAGTTAAAGATGTTAAAAACTGAAAAAAATATAAGAAAATTATACAATGCAAAACTACTTATTATAAGTAACGATGACAATGTTAAAGTAACTATTGAAAATGAATTTGATGATTACTTTAAAGAGTTAAAACTAGTTAATGGTTCATTAGAAGCACTTGAACTAGCTGTTTCAAACAGTTATGATTTAGTAATAATTGATACAAATGTAAAAGATTATACATTTGATGAAATTTGTACTGAAATATCAAATAAAGCTTCGAATTTACCAAAAATCATAATTTCTGATGAAGAGAATAATAATGATATTCTTACTGCAATAAATTGTAGTGCTTATACTTTTATATCAAAGCCTTTAAGAGCAAAAGATGTAAAACTTGCAATTATTATGTGTCTAAATCAAACTAAAAGAGGTGATAAAATAGAGTTTCAAAATGGAATCTATTTTGATGAGTATAGAGATCAATTTTTTAAACCAGGTGGAGTTTTAATAGATTTCACTAGATTAGAAAAATCATTCTTAAAATTACTAATTGAAAAAAGAGGTGAGATTACTGATTATGATACTATAAAAGATGTAGTATGGAAAGGTAAAAATATGTCTATTTATACTATGAGAAATATAGTAAATAAAATTAGACAAAAAACTTACTATGAAATAATCAGAAACCATTCTAATAAAGGTTATGTTTTAGAGGAGAATCAAAAGTAATTTTGAGTAAAATATATGGAAGAAAAAATACTTTCAAAAGAAGAACTGATCAAACTTTTCCAGGATGAAAAAATAATTGACACTGGAAAAGGATGGTTAATGGACAACAAAGAAGTTGAAATAATTGCTCTTCATGATGTAGATCCAAAATTCCTTCAAGATGTAACAAATGCAAAACTTTATAAATTAATTATTAAAGGAAATTGATGTCACACTGTCCATTTTGTAAGAAAAAAATTGCTATGAGTAAAGCTTTTTGCTCTAGAAGTTGTAAAGAGAATTATTTTCAGCTTATTTCTATACAAGTGCCAAAACCCTTTTTAAAGAGAATTTTTGTTTTTTGTAATCATGATGAAAGAGAAAAAGAGATTGAAAAGTTTGCTAATAGACATGGTTGGAGACTAGACCTTCTTAAAAATAAAATTGATGAATTAGCAATAAACTATGGCTATAGAAAAGAAAATTGAAGACTCTTTGGAGTTGGAGCTATTAAAAGAAAGTACTCTTTTATTTATAGAAGATGATAAAGAAATACTCAATGAAGTTTCACTGTTTTTCAAATCATATTTTAAAGAGGTTTTAACATCTTCAAGTAAACAAGAAGCACTAGAACTTTATAAAAAAGAAAAAAGAAAAATTGATATTATTTTAACTGATTTGGATCTTCCTAATCAAGATGGATTAGAATTATTAACTGAAATTAGAACTGATTCATCTGATACTCCTATTGTATTAAGTACAAAAAACTCTAATACAGAAGTTTTAGAAAAAGTTATATGTTTAAAAATATCAAATTATATATTAAAACCCATAAAAAATATAACCACTATTAAAATCTTAAATCAAATAATTGAAGAAAACTACAATAAAAAACTCATATTAGTTCAAAAAAGAGAATTAGAATTATATAAAGATATTTTAGATAAGGAAAATTTAGTTAGTGAAACTGATCCTGATGGAGTAATTACTTATGCAAATGATATCTTTTGTGAAGTGTCTGGTTATACAAAAGAGGAACTTTTAGGACAACCACATAATATAGTAAGACATCCTGATAACTCTTCAAAAATCTTCAAAAATCTTTGGGATACTATAAAAGCAGGAAAAGTTTGGAAAAGTAAAATAAAAAATAAAGCTAAAGATGGTAGTTCATATTATGTAAAAGCTACTATTTTTCCTATTTTAGATGAAGCTGGTAATATAAAAAAATATGTTTCAAGTAGATTTTTAGTAACACAAGATGAAGAAGAGAAACAGACTTTAAAAAGATATATTTTGCAACAAAAAAGTCAAAAAGTTAAATTTGAGCAAGAGTTGGAAAGTAGATATAATGATATGCTAAAAGAGGCTTTAGAAGCAAAAGAGATGAGTATTACATCATTTGTTAGTGAACTACAAAGGGAGATTAAAACTCTTCGTTCTAGAATAAATGATGATAAGGGTAGAATTTTAAATTTAGAACATAAAGTTTCTGATGCGAATAAAAAAGCTGAAAAAGATCATGATGATTTCTTACAAAAATTATCAAAAATGCGAGATACTACAAGAGTTAGTTATGAAAGATATGAAAGATTTAAAAAACTAAATGAAAGTTTAAAAGAGAAGTTAGCTAAAGCTCAAGAATCAATAAAAGTATATCAAGAGTATATTGAAGAGTATAGACATAAAATCGATGATTTAAATGATGTTATTAAGTCTTATGAAGATGATAAGAAGAAAGAAGAAGAAAAAAAAGCTTCTAAGAAATAAGCTTATTTTTCTTTTTTAAAAAATATATAATCATACAAAGTAGGGCAAAAAAACCAGACTGAAGCATACCCATTGTTAGCCAGTTACTATATAAAAAACCTAATTGTATATCTGGTTGTCTAAATATTTCTGCAATTATTCTTGCAAGTGAGTATAAAACTCCATAAAGCAAGGCTAATTGTCCATCAAATGATTTATATTTTCTAATACTTACTAATATTATAAAAATTACAATACCTTCTAAAACTGCTTCATAAAGTTGTGATGGGTGTCTTAATACCCCATCAACATATATTGCCCAAGGTACATCAGTAGTTCTTCCTACTAATTCTTGATTAAAGAAGTTTCCTATTCGTCCAAAGACATATCCTGCTGAAACTCCAAGCACTGCAATATCAGCTAAGAAGAAAAAAGATACTTTGTTTTTTTTACAAAAAAGATATGAAGCTAAAATAAAACCAATAACTGCACCATGATAACTCATTCCTGAAATACCTGTGAATTCACCATTTATAAATGGATTAAATATTTGCCAAGGGTGAGTTAAATAGTATGTAGTATTTGGATCATAAAAAATTATATATCCTAATCTAGCCCCTAATATTACACCTATTTCAGCCCACCAAATATATGAATCAAATATATCTTGATTTATGGGTATTTTATCATGATTTATAAACCATTTTGCAACTACTATAGCACTTAATAAAGCTAATGCATACATTATTCCATACCAATGTACAGAAATATCACCTATGCTAAATGCTATTGGATCAAAATTTGAATAGATATTTTGCCATTGTTCCATAAATTAATCTAATGCCTCTGCTATTAATTCAATTGGGTTTTTAAATTCAACTTCATCAACTTTTCCTAAATGTAGAGCATTTGTAAGTTGCATTCTACATGCAGAACACTCTGCACTTACTATTTGAGCTTGTGTCTCTTTTATCATTGCAGCTTTTGGAAGACCAGCAGCTTTTGCAAACTCATACTTTTCTGTTTGCATAGTCACACCACCAAAACCACAGCATCTATTTGAATCACTCATCTCTTTAATTTGATAATTTTTAGAAAGTAAGTTTCTAGGCTCTTTCCATACTCCTTGCATCTTTTTAGCATGGCAAGGATCATGGTAAGTAACAAGCTTATCAAACTGTTTATTTGAGTTTTGAAGTAATTCATTTAATTTTGTATTGTTTTCAAGCCATTTTGTTGCCATATATACTTTTTTTGCAATTTTCTTTGCTCTTTCTTTCCATTGGGGTTGATCATGTAAATAGTGCTCCCAATCTTGATTTATCATTGCACTACATGTAGCTTCTGGAATAACTATTGCATCAACTTCATCAATCCATGTTTCAAAATATTCAATATTTTTCTTTACAAGATAATCTACTGTATCAAAATCACCTGTAAAATAAGCAGGTGCTCCACAGCAAAGCTGTTTTTTAGGTATGAAAATATCTAAATCAAGTTTTTTTAATATCTTAACTAATGAATCCCCTGTATTTGTATATGTATAATTACTCATACAACCAATAAAAATAGCAACTCTATTCTTTTTACCCTCTTCAATTTTTTTATTTTTTGCATAGATGTTTTCTGGGTATTTTTTCAAAAAACTTTTACTATCTGCAAAAGGTAAGGCTCTATCTTTTTTTACAATAGGTAAAGAGAATCTAGGAAGTGCTGACTGTTTTTTTTCATCAAGTTTTAATGCACATGTTTGAAACATCCATCCAAGTTTAGAAAGAAAGTCCATAGTTTTTCTATGTCTTAAAAGAAAGAAGAATAGTTTTTTATACCATGTTATACCATATTTTTTTGCAATATCGCTTCTTACTTGTTCTATTATCATATCTGTTGGAAGATCATTTGGACAAACCTCAACACAGTTAGTACACAAAAAACAGCTTTCAAATATATCTTTTGCATTTCTATCTAGTTCCAACTCATCTCTTTTGTAAGCACCTAATAAATCAATAAACCCCCTAGGACTAGTAGTTTCATCTTGGTTGATATTAAAAATTGTACATACAGGTTTACATTTACCACACTTTACGCAATCATCACTTATTGTTGTATAATCAAATTTATCCACTTTTTATAAACCTTTTATTTTAAAAAATTATTATTATATAAAAGAGATTAATATACTAAAAAAAATGTTAATATTTGATGAATTAAGGATTAAGTATAGCTTTGAAATTTAGATTTCTAAGACTATTAAATAGTCTTAGAGAATCTTCTTTTATTTTCAGGTATTTTTTTAAGATATGCATCAAACGGCATACAAATATTTCTAATAAGCATTGTTCCTGTAGGAGATACTTGAATCTTTTCGTCATTTATAGATAAAAGTTCTGCTTGAATAAACTCATCAAGTTGAGGAAGATCATTTTTAAAATACTCTTTAAAATCAATATTAAAGTTTTTTTCAACTCTTGGAATATTTAATGAAAAATTACTCATAAGTTCCATAATTACAAACTGTCTAATCTCATCATCTTTACTTAACTTATATCCTTTAAATGTAGGTAAAATACCTTCATCTAAGGCCTGTTCATATGATTTTAAATCTTTGTAATTTTGTGCATAATAATCAACACCATTACCAATAGATGTAAGACCAATTCCTATTAAATCAGCTCCACCTTTAGTTGTATAACCTTGGAAATTTCTATGTAATTCACCTTTTTGTATTGCTTTAAATAGTTCATCTTCTGGTTTTGCAAAGTGATCCATTCCTACCATTTTGTATCCATTATTTGTAAAAAAGTCAATTGTATCTTTTAAAATAACTAACTTTTCACTTGCAGGTGCAAATGTTGATTCATCAAATTTTCTCATAGTTTTCATAAGCCAAGGTACATGAGCATAATTAAATACTGCTAATCTATCAGGATTTAACTTTATTACTTGTTCTATTGTATTATGAAATGATTTAGCAGTTTGATGAGGAAGTCCATAAATTAAATCAATATTTATTGATTTAATTCCTGCATCTCTTGCTATTTTCATTACTTCTTGTGTAGTTTCATATGGTTGAACTCTATGTATTGTTTTTTGTACTTGTGGATCTATATCTTGAACCCCAAAGCTTAATCTATTAAATCCACCATCTTTTAATATATCCATATGCTCTTTTGTAAAAAACCTTGGATCAACTTCACATGAAATTTCTGCATTATCACTAAAGTTTGTAAATGTTTGTTTAAGCATAGAGATAACTTCTCTTAATTGTTCTGGAGAGAAAAATGTAGGAGTTCCACCTCCAAAATGCATTTGTGTTACAACTCTTGAAGTATTTAAATGTTTTTTTAATATTTCAAGTTCTTTTTTAAGATATTCAATATATCTTACTTTTTTATCCTCTTTAGATGTAAAAATTACATTACATCCACAAAAATAACAGGCACTTCTACAAAAAGGAAGATGTATATATAAAGATAAGTTTCTATTATCATCTTGGTTCTTGTAAAACTTTGTTAAATCTTGGTGAGTAAACTCTTCACTAAACTCTGGTGCCGTTGGATATGAAGTATATCTTGGCCCAGGTCTTGAATACTTTTCAAATTTTTTAAAATCTATCATATTATTTGTCTCTTTGTTTGTCTAGCCAAACCATTACACCTTTTTGTGCATGTAGTCTGTTTTCTGCTTCTTGGAAAATTAGACTTTGTGGACCTTCAATTACCTCTTGACTTACTTCATAACCTCTATAAGCTGGTAAACAGTGAAGGAATATTGCTTTTTTATGGGCTAAATTCATCATAGTATCATCCACAATATATCCATCAAAATCTTTAACTCTTTTCTCTTTTTCGTCCTCTTGTCCCATTGATACCCAAGTATCAGTAGTAACAACAGTTGAACCTTTTACTGCTTCTTTTGGATCATTTGAAATAACTATTTTTGCACCAGAGTTTTTAGCTTCATTTAAAGCATTTTCTAAAATTTCATTATCTACTTCATAACCCTTTGGTGTTGCAATTCTTAATTCAAAGCCTAATTTTGCAGCCATATTTAACCATGAATGAGCCATATTATTACCATCACCAATATACGCAACAATCAAATCTTTATCTAAACCTGCTTCTTGAATAGTCATATAATCAGCCATTAATTGAACAGGATGAAATTCATTTGTTAGTCCATTGATTACAGGAACTTTAGAGTATTTTGCAAACTCTTCTAATTTGCTTTGCTCAAATGTTCTAATCATAACCATATCTACCATTCTTGAAATAACTCTACTAGTATCACTCATAGGTTCACCTCTACCTAATTGAATATCATTTGATGATAAAAATAGACCAATTCCACCTAATTGATAAATACCCGTTTCAAAACTAACCCTTGTTCTTGTACTACTTTTTTCAAAAATCATTCCAAGAGTTTGTTTTGGCATATAATCTTTAAAAACTCTATTTTTTGTTTCTAATTTTATTTTTTTAGCAAGATCTAGAATTTCTAGAATTTCTTCTTTTGTATAATCTGTTAATGTTAAAAAATGTCTCATACTATTTACCTTTTTTATTGTAAAGCAAATATTATATATAAGTTGTCTTTATTTGTTTCTTAATTAAATTTAAACATTAAAATCTTTTAGCAAAAAGCTTCTGTTAAAGTACTATAAAAACGCTACAGAGCCCTTAAAATAACATTTTAGTGACTTTTGATGTTATTGCTATTTAAGAGATACTGTCTTAAAATTCCACATACTCAAAAGGAATAGAAATGATAAAAGAAGTACTAAAAAGAGATGGAACAACCAAGGAGTTTCAAAGTTTTAAAATTGAAGATGTAATAAAAAAAGCTTTTAAAAGCGTAAATACAAAATATGATAAAACAATTTTCTTTAATGTATTGGAACTTTTAGAACAAAAAAGAGTAATTGCAGTTGAAGATATACAAGATTTTATTGAAAAAGAACTATATAAAGCAAGATATTTTGAAGTAATGAAGTCTTTCATGCTTTATAGACATATGCATAAAATGCAAAGAGAGCATGTATTAGGATTAGATAAAGATACAACTTATATTAATTGTACACAAACAATTCAAGAGTATATTAATAAAACTGATTGGAGAATTAATGCCAACTCAAACACTGGGTATTCTCATGCTGGTTTGATTAATAATAGTGCAGGAAAAGTGATTGCAAATTATTGGCTAGATAAAGTTTATTCAAAAGAAGAGGGCTATGCTCATAGAAATGCTGATTATCATATACATGATTTAGATTGTTTAAGTGGGTATTGTGCTGGTTGGAGTTTAAGAGTATTATTAGATGAAGGGTTTAATGGTGTAAGAGGAAGAGTTGAAAGTAGTGCTCCTAATCATTTTAGAGAAGCATTAGGTCAAATGGCAAACTTTTTAGGAATATTACAAAGTGAATGGGCTGGAGCTCAAGCTTTCTCTTCTTTTGATACTTATTTAGCTCCATATGTTTTTAAAGATAAGTTATCTTATTTGGAAGTAAAGAAAAATATTAGAAGTTTTATTTATAATCTTAATGTTCCAGCACGATGGGGACAAAGTCCTTTTACAAATGTTACTATTGATTGGACTGTACCTGAGGATTTAAAAGATCAAATACCAACAAAAAGACAAGAACATCTATTTAAAAATTTTCAAGATGAAGAGTTATTAGAAGTTATTAAAGAAAAAGGGTATTCAAGTTTTGAAAATTTAACTTATAAAGATTTCCAAAAACAGATGAATATGATAAATAAAGCATTTTATGAAGTGATGACAGAAGGTGATAAAACAGGTCAACCTTTTACTTTTCCAATTCCTACAGTAAATATTACAGAAGATTTTGATTGGTATGGTGAGAATACAGATATATTATTTGAAAATAGTGCAAAAATTGGTTCTTCATATTTTCAAAATTTTATCGGAAGTCAATATATAAAAGATGAGAATGGAAACCTAATTCCAAATGAAAAAGCTTATAAACCAGGTCATGTAAGAAGCATGTGTTGTAGATTACAACTTGATTTAAGAGAACTTCTTAAAAGAGGTGGTGGTCTTTTTGGTAGTGCAGAAATGACTGGAAGTATTGGGGTTGTTACAATTAATATGGCAAGACTTGGTTATATTTTCAAAAATGATAAAACTGCGTTATTTGAAAGACTTGATGAGTTAATGCAACTTGCAAAATCAACTTTAGAGAAAAAAAGAGAGTTTATTCAAACACTTTATGATAGAGGATTATTCCCTTATACAAAAAGGTATTTGCATCATTTTAATAATCATTTTTCAACTATAGGTATTAATGGTATAAATGAAATGATTAAAAACTTTTTTGATTTAAAAGAAGATATTTCAACTAATGTTGGAATAGAGTTTGCCCATGAGATACTAGATCATATGAGAGAAAGAATGGTTGAGTTTCAAGAAGAGACTGGAAATTTATATAATCTTGAAGCAACACCAGCAGAAGGTACTACATATAGATTTGCAAAAGAAGATAAAAAAAGATTTAAAGATATTGTACAAGCTGGATTTGATAAAAATATCTATTATACAAACTCATCTCAGCTTCCAGCAGACTTTACAGATGATATTTATGAAGCACTAGATTTACAAGATGATTTACAAGGTAAGTATACAGGTGGTACTGTACTTCACTTATATATGAGAGAAAGAGTAAGTTCAACAGAGGCTTGTAGGAAACTAATTAAAAGTGTAATCTCAAATTATACTTTACCATATATTACAGTTACTCCACTTTTCTCTGTTTGTCCTACTCATGGATATATAAGTGGAGAGTACGAATATTGTCCAAAATGTGATGAAGAAATTTTAAAAAAGGAGTTAGAAGAATGGAAAGTTACAAAATACCAAAACACTTAGAAGGTGAAAGAACGAAATGTGTAGTTTATACTAGAGTTATGGGATATCATAGACCAGTAGAGAGTTTTAATATAGGAAAAAAAGGTGAACATAAACAAAGAGTTAAATTTATCGAAAAAAATAATATATGATATTACACGATTTACGACTTTAGATTATAAAGACAATTTATCTTGTATTGTATGGTTTATATCATGCAATATGAGATGTCAATATTGTTATAATAGTAATATTGTTTTATCAAAAGATGGAAATTATGAAATTAAAGATTTATTTACTTTTTTAGAAAAAAGAATAGGGCTTTTAGATGCTGTTGTATTAAGTGGTGGTGAAGCTACAATGCATAATTTAGAACCTATTTGCAAAAAAATCAAAGCAATGGGATTTAAAATAAAGCTTGATACAAATGGATTGAATACAAAGTTAATTAAAACTTTAATTGATAAAAATTATATTGATTATATAGCTTTAGATTTTAAAGCAACAAAAGAGAAATTTCAAGATATTACTAAAACAAATCAATATAATAAATTTCTTGATACATTAGAGTTTTTAATTGAAAAAAACTTTGATTTTGAAGTAAGAACAACTTTACATGAAGAGTTGTTAGATGAAAATGATATAAATAAAATAGTTGATACTTTAATAAGCAAAGGCTACAAAAATAGCCTTTATATACAAAATTTTTTAAATGTAGAAAATTTTGCAAATCTTAAAGAATCTAAAAAAGTTTTAAATAAAGATTTATTAAGTAAAAACTTAAATATTATCTGGAGAAATTAAATACCCTTGTCCTGAAATATTTTTGATTAAAGTTTTAGAGGTTTTTGCTCTAATTCTTTTTATAAAAGTTCTTAATCTCTCATCAGTAGCTTCTTCTTTTTCCCATAAAGTTTTTTTTATTTTTTCAACTGAAACACTATTTGGATGATTTTTTATTAGTAAATATAAAAAATCTTTTTCTCTTTTAGTTAAATTTATGATTTTATCATTTTTATCAAATAAATTATTTTTATTTCTATCAAAATACAAATCTTCAGATAGTTTAAAAACTCTTTTTTTATCAAGTTTTATAGCTAATGATACAAGATACTCTAATACTTCATCTGGATCAAATGGTTTTATAAAATATTTTGTAATTCCAATATCAATTGCATTTAGAAGTTTCTCTTTTTCTGAAAATGCACTTAATACAATTACTGGAATTGACTCATCAATTTGTTTGATTTTTTCAGTCATAGCTAATCCATCAAGTTTGGGCATCATAATATCTGTAATAATTATATCAGGTTTAATAGTTTTCATTTTTTCTAAACCTTCTTGCCCATTTTTTGCTAAAGTGAAGCTAAAAAAATAATCTCCAATGGCATCTTTTAATAGCTTTGCAATGTTTGATTCATCCTCTACTAGTAAAACTTTGAACTCTTTTAGTACATTCTTTGGCACAGATATCTCCTAGGTTAATTAGTAATTAAATTAAAATTATAGAATTTTTTTTTAAAAGTGAGGTAAAAGTAAAATAATAAGTATAAATTATATGAAAAAATTGCCATATAATAGAAGCTTAAATCAATTAAGCAAACTTTTATATAATAGTTATAGAAAAAAGAATATAATATAGTATTAATTTTACATAAAGAGGATATTATGCACGTAGGTTTTATTATTGAGCATTGGGATAATATTGAACCTTTAAAAAGTTCTACGTTACTAATCATAAAAGAGTGCCTCAAAAGAGGTCATAAGGTTTCAGTACTTTATACAAATAATTTAACAGTAAGAAATAATATAGTTCATGGTTTTATACAAACAATTAAAGATATACCAAAAATTCCAGAAAATATTGTATCATTTTATAAAAAAGTTGAGTTTGAGAAAAGATTAACAGCTTTGCATGCTTTTGATTGTATTATGCTAAGAAAAGATCCACCTATTAATCCATTGGTTCTGAATTTTTTAGATGCAATTAAAGATGAAACAGTAATAATAAATGATGTTGATGGTATAAGAAAAGCAAATAATAAGTTATATACAACAACTTTTCATGATCCAAATAATACTTTTTTACCAGTAACTCATGTTTCTGGAAGTAAAAAATATATAAATAAGATTATTGAAGAGTCTCCTGATGAAAAATTTATTCTAAAACCATTAGATGGTTCAGGTGGTAAAGGTGTAATTGTATTAGAAAAAAATGCAAAGTCAAATATTAACTCATTATTAGACTTTTATATAGATAAATCAGGTGAAAAATATGTTATTTTACAAGAGTATATAAAAGGAGCAGAAAATGGTGATGTTCGAGTTTTAATGTTAAATGGAAAGTTTATTGGAGCATATAATAGAAAACCAGCAGACGGAGAAATAAGAGCTAACATTCAAGCAGGAGGAAGTGCACATAAATATGAGTTAACAGATAGTCAAAAAAAGGTTTGTAGAAAAGTTGGAACAAGCTTATTAGCAGATGGACTATTTTTTGTAGGCTTAGATATGATTGGGGATAAGATATTAGAAGTAAATGTTTTAAATCCTGGAGGAATAACAAATATTAATAAACTAAATAAATTAAAACTACATCAAAATGTAGTTGACTTTTTAGAAGAAAAAGTTGATGAAAAAATTGAAAAAAGGGCAGAATTAGAGTATTTACTTAAAAGACTTAATGAATTAAGAGAGTAATTTATTATGAACGCACAAGACACTCAAAGATCTATTGAAATAGCTTCTGGTGTTGCAGAAGTTATAAAATCAATAAGAAACGAAAGAAATTATGAAAAAGCAGCACAAATATTAGTAGAAAAAAATATTTCAATTTCTGAACTAGTTAGGAGAACATTAAGACTTTCAATTATAGATTTAGCAAAATTAAGCGATATTGTAATAACTCTTAAAAAGTAAGATTAAAAATCTTACTTTTTAATACAAATAGTTCTTAATTCATATTTTCCTGTTCTATAATTTAATACTTTCTCTTTTTTATATCCATAACCTTTTTTTATGCAATCGTCTTTTTTAAATTTTGATATATCTTGACTACAACCTACAAAAATAAATAAACTCATTAAAAATAACAAAACTGTAGTTTTCATTACAGCCTCCTTTGTATAGTCTAATTTTACTATTATAAGGTAGCATAAAGGTGTCAAATAAAAAATAAATAATTTTAAAGTGGAATATTAATTGTAAATAGGAGTCCTTTGTTACTATTTTTTGCAAACATTGTTCCATTTAAACTTTTTTCAATGATTAGTTTAGACATAAAAAGACCAAGTCCTGTTCCATTGCTTTGATGTTTTGTTGTAAAGTAAGGCTCAAATATCTTATCTAAAGTATTTTCATCAACTCCCCTTGCATTGTCACTAAAAGTAACTTGTGCAAACTCTTGTGACTCAATAGTGACTTGCTTTATAGTTATGATTATCTCTTTATTTTCAATATTTTTCTTGTTAAACTCATGTGCAGAGTTTTGTAAAAAATTAATAATAACTTGTGAAAATTCATTTGATACTCCAAAAACTTCTAAATCAATATACTCTTTTTTTATATTGATATTTTCCTTTTGAATAAGTTTTCTTGTTATATTTAAACTCTCATCAATTGAATTTTTTAAATTAAATTTTTGTTTTTCTTTATTTGGATTGAAAAAGTTTGAAAAATCATCTATAGTTTGAGACATATTTGCAATAATCTCTTTGCTATCTTTATAATATTTTTCAAGTTCATCAAACTCTTGATTAGAAGCAGATTTTTTTACATTAAAAAGTGCAAGGTTTAGCTCTGTTAAAGGTTGTCTCCATTGATGTGCAATATTTGCTAACATTTGTCCTAAGCTTGCCATTCTTGATTGCCAAAAAAGGATTTTTTGTTTTTGCTTGTTTTTCTCAATTTCGCTTTTTACTCTTTGTTCTAAAGTCTGATTTAACTCTTTTAGCTGTTTTGTTTGTTCTTGAACTCTCATTTCCAAAGTTTTATTTAAAAGTTTTAACTCTTTATCTTTTTTTTCTAAGTTTTTCTTTAATTCAACTTCTTGTGTTACATCATAACGAATTGCAATAAACTCTTTGATATTTCCATCTTTGTCAAGAATAGGTGTAATTGTAGTATTTAAGTAAACACTTCTTCCTTCTTTTGTTAAGTTTTTAACTGTAGATTTATAAGTTTTTTTATTAAATTTTATTGTTTCCCAAAGATTTTTAAAGTGTTCACTAGGAATATCAGGGTGTCTTACAATATTGTGATTTTTCCCTAATAATTCCTTTTTTGAATATCCAAATATATTACAAAACTCATCATTCACAAAAGTAATTATTCCATCAATATCTGTTTTTGATACAATATTACTATTTTCTATTGCCTCTTGATAAGTGTTTTTAGACATATTAATTCTTATTTAAAAATTCACAAGCCTCTTTTGCATGATATGTAATTATCATATTAGCGCCTGCTCTTTTAAAGCCTATTAATGTTTCAATCATAACTTTTTCATAATCAACTAAACCAGCATTTCCTGCATGTTTAAGCATTGCATACTCTCCACTTACATTATATGCACAAAGCGGTAAATTTGAGCTATTTCTTATATCTCTTATTACATCCATAAAAGCAAGTGCTGGCTTAACCATTAAAATATCTGCGCCTTGTTTTTCATCTTCAAGTGATTCTTCAATAGCTTCTAATCTATTTGCAGAGTTCATTTGATATGTTCTTCTATCTCCAAAAGAAGGAGTTGATTCAGCTACATCTCTAAAAGGTCCATAATATGCACTTGCAAATTTAGTAGAATAAGCCATAATTGGAAGGTTTTCAAATCCATTTGAGTCTAATGTTGTTCTTAAAACTTCAATAATACCATCCATCATACCACTTGGCGCAATCATATTTGCACCTGCTTTTGCATGAACTAAAGCTTGTTGTGCAGAAAGTTCTAATGTTTTATCATTATCAACTGTTTTTGTTTTTGGATCTAGTATTCCACAATGCCCATGATCAGTGTATTCACAAAAGCATAAATCAGTAGCAATAAACATATCTGGAACTTTTTGTTTAATGGCTTTGATTGTTCTTGCAATAATGCTTTCTTCACAAAGGCATTCACTTCCTACTGAGTCTTTAACATCAGGAATACCAAATAACATAATTGATTTTAATCCAATAGAATAGATATACTCACACTCTTTAATTATTTCATCAATACTCATTTGAAATACACCTGGCATTGATTCAACTTCTTTTTTTATATTAGAACCCTCTTTTACAAAAAGGGGATACATAAAGTCATTTTTAGAAAGAGTTGTTTCTTGTAGCATATTTCTTAAATTTTCATTTATTCTTGTTCTTCTAAATCTTTTAAACATTTTGTACCTTTAATTTTACCAAAATAAAAAGAATTTAAATTATTTTTTATAAAAGGTTCTTTTTAATTTGGTATTTGTTATAATTTTGGTTATTTTATCACTATAAGGTTTAAAGGCGAATGAATATACAACAATCAAATACTGCTAACCTACCTACAAAATATGGAAAATTTAGAATAAAAGCTTATAAAGATAATAATCAAGAGCATTTAGCAATTATGTCATTGGATTTTGAACAAATAGAAGCTCCATATGTAAGAATTCATTCAGAATGTCTTACAGGAGATACATTGGGAAGTTTAAAATGTGACTGTCAAAATCAACTTGAATTGGCACTAAAATTCATATCAAAAGAGGGTGGTTTGATAATTTATCACCGGCAAGAAGGACGAAATATAGGCTTGTTAAATAAAGTTAATGCCTATGCTTTGCAAGATCAAGGAAGAAATACAATTGAAGCAAATTTAGAACTTGGATTTAAAGAAGATGAAAGAGATTATAAAGTTATAAAATATATTTTTGATGATTTAAAAATAAGTAAATTAAAACTAATTACAAATAATCCAAAAAAAATCGATTATGTAAAATCTTTAAATATTGAATTAATAGAAAGAATTCCTTCAATTACAAAAGTAAATAAATATAATGAATACTATTTAAATACAAAAAAAGATAAGATGGGGCACCTTTTATAAGATGAATAATTTAAAAAATAGTTTAAAAAGTAATAATTTAGAATTTGATGATAAGTTTTATGAAAGATGCGATGAATTTATTAAACTTCTTCAAAAATGGGGTAAAGTTCATAATCTTAGTGGAAGTTTACATGAAAATGATATAATTGAAAATATAATTGATTCTGTCTATCCTTTATCTTTTATAAATGATTTTAAAAGTTTTGCTGATATTGGAACAGGGGCAGGGTATCCTGGACTTTTACTTGCAATTTCAAAACCAAATATAAAGTGCTACTTAATAGAACCAAGGATAAAAAGAGTTGCTTTTTTAAACTTTGTTAAAAATAGTCTAGGTTTACAAAATGTGGAAGTTATTTGTAAAAGAGTAGAAGAAGTAAAAGATATTAAAGTTGATTTAATAACATCTAGAGCAGTAACTAATACTAGTTTATTACTAGATTTAACAAAAAATATCTCTAAAGATAATTGTAGTTTTCTTTTTTATAAAGGTAGTATGCTAGAAGATGAGATGAAAAAAGCAAAATTAGATAATTGTAAAATAGTAAATAGAAAAGAGAGAAATTATCTATATTTGCAAAAACAATCAACACATGAAGGTAAATAATGATATTTAAAATATTAGCAGTTTTAGTAGTTTTATTTTTAGTTTATATAATTTTTTTTAAAAAAGATAGAGAGGGTGTTATAAAAACTAATAAGAAAAAAGAGAACATTGAAGATGTTATGGTTGAATGCCCAAGTTGTGGAACTTATGTTTCTAAAAAAGAGGGTATTTTAAGTAATGGCAAATATTTTTGCTCAAAAGAGTGCTTAAATAGCTAGTTAAGGGAAATATAATGATATTAATAGGTGACAAAAATATTCCATATGAAACATTAATAAAAGTTTCTACAATCGAAGAACTAGTAAAAACTAAAGCAAATACAATGATAGTTTTTGAATATACACAAAATTTAGTTGATTATTGTTTTAAAAATGATTTATCATATGCTGTTATTATAAAAGATTTAAAAGAAGCTATTTATGCAAACGCTTTGGAAGCAAAATATATAATCTGTGATAAACAATTAGCTAAAAATATTCAAAACACAGCAGATAATTATATGTTTGATTCAAAAGTTTTAGCAATTATTGAATCAAATGAAGAGTTTGAAGATATAACAAAAGAACAAATTGATGGAGTAATTTATAAT